>CAVEFW010000021.1:0-13645 GCA_963615035.1 Phocaeicola dorei | reverse complement strand
ACACAGGATGTGCAAGAAGACCTAAAGCGTGCAATCATCGAAGCTCAAGCTGTAATTTACCTAGAAAAATATTGCAAAGACAAATTCAAAAACAACGTATATAGCGAAATCGACTTGCCGCTTGTGCCTGTGCTAGCAGAGATGGAACGTGTGGGCATGCACATAAACACACAAACGCTGCATCAGATAAGCACTCAAATCACACTAGAGATTGAAAGTTTACGCACAAACATCATAGAAATTGCTGGCGAGCCTTTCAACGTCGACTCTCCAAAGCAACTCTCACACATATTGTTTGAAGTGTTGGGGCTTCCCGCCAAAAAGAAAACTGCCACAGGATATTCAACAGATGCAAAGGTGTTAAAACAGCTTCAGGCGCAAGGTGCACAAATAGCGGGGTTGGTGTTGAAATATCGCGAGCTCACGAAGATAAAGAACACATATATAGACGCGCTTCCGCGCATGATAGCAACCGACGATCGCATCCACACAACGTTTCATTTAACTGTAACATCTACTGGCAGGCTGTCGTCTTCCAACCCAAATTTGCAAAATATTCCAGTGCGCACGCCCTTGGGCAAACAGATTCGCGAATGCTTTGAGCCGCTAGCGCCAGGCGATGTTTTCTTGGGCGCCGATTATTCGCAGATAGAGCTTAGAGTTTTGGCACATCTATCAGGCGATGCGGGCTTGATAGAGGCGTTCAACCACGGCGCAGATTTCCACACGACCACAGCTTCCGCCACATTTGGTGTGCCGGTCAAGCAAGTAACACCTGAAATGCGCAGACGTGCCAAAGCCGTGAATTTTGGCATCGTGTATGGTCAACAGGCATTTGGGCTGGCGCAAAGCCTGGATATTCCCGTAAGCGAAGCCAAAGAAATCATCGATAGATACTTTGAAACATATCCTGGCGTGCGCGAATATCTAGACAACATCGTGAAAGACGCAAAGGCAAACGGTTATGCAGAAACGATGTTTAAAAGGCGCAGATATATTCCAGAACTTGCCATGAAAAACAAAATGAAAAGCGCGTTTGGCGAGCGCACCGCCATGAACCACCCGATGCAAGGAAGTGCTGCCGACATAATAAAGCTGGCAATGATAAACGTTCAAAATCGCATTTTAGACGCTGGTTTGCACGCAAAACTCATGGTGCAAGTGCACGACGAACTAGATTTTAGCGTGCCTGAAAAAGAGGCGAGCGATCTGGAAGGGCTTGTGCGCGAGGTTATGGAAGGTGTCGTGAAGTTGCGCGTGCCTTTGATAGTGGATGTAAAACGCGGCAGCACGTGGGCACAAGCGCACTAAACCGCTTCACGTGGGCGCAGGTGCGCTAAACGCCGACCGCCCCACCACAACCGCCCCACGTGGGCGCAGGCGCACTAAACGCCAGCACTAGACAACTGACACACTATTCCGCGCGTGCACCAAAAACAACAAACGCCCCACCCCACATATTAAGCGCCGCTGCCTTACAAACTCTCCCACACTCTCACATGGCAATATTGCTCAGATTCGCCTGACAGCGGCTTTGTTGTGATGTTTGAATAAGTTACAAAATTTTTGTGAGAGCCGCTGCTTGCCAACATATCACCATAATCTTCGCAGCCTGTGGTTGTGTCTATCGCAAAATATGTGTTGGCAGCTAAATTCACCCCGCAAACAGCCGACGTGGATTTCACAACCAAAAAATTTCCGCAATTAGCTGGCGCACATACAGGTGTTCTAGCCCATCTAAACCAGTTTGCATTGCTATAAGCATCTGAATTGCTCGTGTTAGTTGCGCTGCTGTCATCACCGGTGCCATCTGCAGCACCACCAGCACCATCACTAACACCACCATCAACGCCATCACCAGCACCACCGCCCGACTCATTCACACCAGACGTGTTGCTGTTTGCCGAATATCCAGCCCCGCTTGACACTTTAGACGTTGGCACATATGTGCCGATATTCGATATGCCTGTGGCGTTGCTATAGATTGCATCGAAGGCAAAGGAAAAACCAGTGTCGCAATAGCCGATGTTTGTGGGCTTCA
Organism: Phocaeicola dorei; assembly: GCA_963615035.1. GTDB lineage: Bacteria > Actinomycetota > Coriobacteriia > Coriobacteriales > Eggerthellaceae > CAVEFW01. Next base: position 11,604 of record CAVEFW010000021.1, on the reverse strand, counting down.
TGGTTGATGGCAAAACCAGCGAGTCAACCTCTTTGCCACTTTTTGCATCCAAACAAGTAAGGCGATATCTCACGCTAGAACCCGTTTGAGCGCGAGGTGCTATCACCACATATTTATCCGTAGCGCAAACGCCGCACGCGCTGTGCCCGCTAGATTCCCACAATACTTTCACGCTAGACCCGCCAAGGGTTGCACTCTTTAGAGCTGTGGCACTTTTTGCAGCTGCACCAGAAGTGCTTGGCTGCACTTGCCAAAAAGCCATGTTTTCAACAACGGCGATGCTAGGCAACTCCCAGTCTTCATCGCCTGAGTCTATGCACACTGGCGAGCCCAGCGATCCATCGCTTTTGATCACGGCAGTGTATACCCTCCAGGTTTGCTCCAAGATGTCGGATTCCACCCATATTATCCCAGACGATGTGGCACGCACATCTAATATCTGAAAGCCTTCCGATGCGCCCGCTGCAGCCTCTAACACCGTGTCTGTGTTTCCAGTTGAAAAATGCAGCAAGTCCACCTTCGTGAGCGGGTTTCCCGTGTCTGTTGGCACCAAACAGGCCGCGATGTGTTCATCGTTGCACCAAAGCATCGTTCCAAAACTAAGCTTGAAATCGCCCACTAAATTCACACACTTGTCTTGTTCAATCTGTTGAAAGCTGGTGCTAGGCACAACAGAATTTGCGTTCACGTTTATCGAAGATTCCACCACTTCATGCTCGCCAAACACTTGGTTGAAAGCATATGCGCCACCGCCAACAACGCCAAGCGCCACCACTCCTCCCGCCACGTACATCAACTGTCTGCGCGTGATGGTCCACTCCCCGTGTTCAAAGGGAATAGTCACAGCTTTTGTGTCTAGCGTGCGCGACTTAGGTGAAGCTGCGCGCGATTTAGATGCGCCCGCGTTCGCATAGACGTGCGCATGGTCCTCGTGCAAATGGCTCGCATGGTTCGCGTGCAAATGGCTCGCATGCGCATGGCCCGCGTTCGCATGATTGGCGTTCGCATGGCTCGCATGCACTTGGTTCGCCTGGTTCGCGTGTTTTCCTGCGCCCTTTTTTTCAAAATTATTGTTTAACCCGCGGTTGTTTTTTAAGTTATTTTTATCCATAGGCGTTTATTGTGTCATTTTCTCGCAGAATATTCCACCATTTGCACGAATTGATACAATTAAAACAAACTACAAACACTCAATCAACCAAGCTAAAAGGAGACACCATGGACAACGAAAGCAAACGAATTTTACTTGTCGAAGATGAAAAAACCATTCGAGAAGCTGTAACGGCATATCTTGAGCGCGAGGCATACAGCGTTGTGGCTGTGGAAGACGGAAGGGAAGCCCTAAACGCCTTTGAAGAGCATCACTTCGATTTGATAATTCTAGACTTGATGTTGCCGCGCGTATCAGGAGAAGAAGTGTGCAAGACAGTGCGCGTAACATCAAACGTACCCATAATCATGCTCACGGCAAAAGGCGAGGTTGAAGACAGAATAGTGGGCTTCAACTTGGGTGCAGACGACTATCTGATAAAGCCTTTCAGTCCGCGTGAATTGGTTGCTCGCACTCGCGCTCTTCTTCGCCGTGCGGGCGATGCGCAAGACACTCCGCGCGATGTGAACGACTATGGCGGATTGGTGATAGATGTCACAGGGCACAAAGTTTTGGTAGACGGCGAAGAAGTAGACCTCACGGCCAGCGAATTCAAGTTGCTATCCACGCTAGCAAGGTTTCCGGGGCGAGTATACAGCCGCATGGAACTGGTGGAAAAAGTGCTCGGATACGACTTTGAAGGTTACGAGCGCACGATAGATTCGCACGTGAAAAACCTTCGTGCAAAAATTGGCGACAACCCGCGCGACCCAAAATGGCTTCACACCGTGCATGGCGTGGGATATCGTTTTGAAGACCCAACGAAAAAATAGTTATTTGCTATGATAGAAAATCAAGACAAGCCCAAAGATCGAAAGCTTGTTACAAACGAAGAACAGACCACATCTGAAACACCCAACGATACGCCCAGCGAAGATGAAAAAGAACCCGCTAAAAGCTTGAAAGAACACGCATCTTCTGCGTGGAACAACCTAAATTACACCACTCGTGTGGCCATGATGTTTGGGTTTATTGCGGCACTCACTGCCCTTTGCACCATCATCGTTGTGTCTGTGGTGTGGGGTTTTCACTTCACCAGTTACACGCAATATAACATGCAAAGCACCGCAGCGCGCGTGGCAGAAAAAGTGGCGGCACAATACGAGCAAAAAAAGGAATGGAGCAGCGAAACCGTTGCAGCTGCTACATATGTGGAAATGGCATATCCAGGCGTGGGTGTTATGGTGATAGATCGCTTGGGCAATGTGGTATATGATTCGTCTAAACAAGAAAACGCCACAAGCAAACCGCTGCGCGACAGCGACAAGATTTCAACGGCGCCCATAGTTTCAAATGATCGCGTGATAGGTTCTGTGCGTCTTTGGGTTTCAGGTTCGCAATCTATGCTGCGTGAAACAGACGTTGAATTTCAAGAGCGGTCTTATCAGGCGCTCATTTTATCTGCGATATTCGCAATTTTCTTGGCGTGCATAATCGGGCTTTTGTTTGCACGCGGGCTAGTTCGCCCCATAAATCGCATGACAAAAACTGTGCAAGAGATGAAGAACGGCAATTTGTCGGCTCGCACTGAAATAAAAGGCGACGATGAGATCTCTAAGTTGGCGCAGTCCTTCGACGAAATGGCAGACAGCATAGAAAAAGACCGCAACTTGGAGCGGCGCCTTACAAACGATGTTGCACACGAGCTTCGCACGCCCCTCATGGCAATTCAAAGCACAGTTGAGGCAATGATAGACAACGTGTTTCCCGCAGACGAAGCACACTTGACCACGGTGAATTCCGAGGTTCAGCGTTTGAGCCGCTTGGTGGATTCGCTGCTTAAGCTGTCGCGCTTGGAAAACAGGTCTAACCCGATGAAGCGCGAGCTTGTAGACGTGGGTCAGCTGGTGCAAAGCATATCCGATGCGCATATTGTATATGTCGAAGAAAGTGGGCTTTCGCTGATTACCGATGTTCAAAAAGATGTTTTTGTCATGGGCGACCCAGACATGATCAGGCAAGCCACGGCAAACCTCATATCGAACGCCGTGCGATATACACCCGAGGGCGGCAACATCTGGCTTCGCGTGAGAAAAGGCGAAATCATGGCTTCTATCAGCGTGGAAGACACGGGCATAGGTTTAAGCCCCGAAGAGGCGAAGATGGTGTTTAGCCGCTTTTGGCGTGCAGATTCTGGCAGACAGCGAGAAAGCGGCGGGCTGGGCATTGGCTTGTCTGTCGTAAAAGAGATAGTGGAAAGACACGGCGGATGGGTGCACGTTGAGGGCAGACGCGGTGTGGGCTCTTGTTTTACAATATATATTCCACTGTATAATGAAGCTCGTGAAAACAGACTGCTGAAAGCAAAAGCCCGAAAAAGCAGACTTGCGGGCGACAAACAACAAGGCAAATAACAAGACGACAAAGAGGCGAGCAGCAAGGCAAATAAAGAGGCAAGCAGCAAGGCAAACAACAAGGAAAACGACTAAACGAACAACGAAAGGGCGAAACATGACGAACAAAGCCAACAGGATAGACATTCAACCAACGTCAAAAGGCAAGGTGCGCGATTTATATGATATGGGTGATGAATTGCTGTTTGTGGCAACCGACAGAATTTCTGCCTATGACTATGTGCTCTCAAGCGAGATTCCAAACAAGGGCAAAGTGTTAACGAAACTTTCAAGCTTTTGGTTTGAGCTTTTAGATGGCGTTGTGGATAACCACCTGATCTCTATGGATGTGAGCGATTTACCCGAAAAGTTCAAACCTTACGCGTCTTATCTAGATGGGCGTTTTATGTTGGTGAAAAAAGCGCAGATGTTCCCCGTTGAATGCATAGTGCGCGGATATCTGGCAGGCAGCGGATATGCAGAATATAAAACCCGCGGCAGTGTGTGCGGCATAAAGCTGGAAGCGGGCTTGCAAAATTCTTCCAAGCTGAAGCAGCCAATTTTCACGCCCTCGACAAAAGCAGAGCTAGGAGAACACGACGAAAACATCAGCTTTGATGTGTGCGCTGAAAAAATAGGAGAAAAAGATGCTGAGGCGCTGAAAAATCTGACTATAGAGATTTACACCAAGGCATCTGAATATGCTTTGAGCCGCGGAGTTATCATAGCAGACACCAAATTTGAGTTTGGGCGAATAGACGGAAAAATCGTGTTGGCAGACGAAGTTTTAACTCCAGATTCCAGCCGCTTTTGGCCAAAGAGCGAATATGCGCTAGGCAAAAGCCAACCTAGTTTCGATAAACAGTTTGTTCGCGATTGGTTGAGTGAAAACTGGGACAAAAACTCTGGCGAAGAGCCTCCAGAGTTGCCAAGTGAGATTATCGAAAAAACAAGTGAGAAATATATCCAAGCATACGAACTCATAACAGGTCGCAAGTTTTAAGGTTTACGCTAAGCTCGCGCTAAACCCATGCAAACCTATAGCAAGCAACCCAACAAGGCAGGCGACCCAGCGAAAAAGGCATCCAAACAAGTTAAAACAATCCAGCAAAACAACCACCCCAAAAAGTCAACAAGCAACCCACACAACAAAACGAAGGACAAAAAAAACATGACGAAACGAAGTGCCAGAAACGACAGATATAACCCGCTGACAGAAGAAAAACGCGGCTCAACGCGCAAAAGCGCCAGCTCAGCCAAGCCAAAGCGCGAAGCTGCGGGCTCGGTGTATATTGAAAGCACGAAAAAAACTAAGCAACAAAAAAAGGCAGAACAGAGGCGCCAAGAAGAAGAGCAGCGTCGCATCGATGCCGCTGTGCAAGAGCGCATAGGCACAGAAATAACGAACGACAAAATAAAGAAGTGGCGCCGTGTGTGGTGGGTTGCCTTGGCTGTTGCCATTTTGTGCACCATTGTGTCTTGGACAGCACGCGAGCGCATGCCAGATGCGGCATCGGCAGTCATCATGGGCTTGGCTTATGTGTTTATCATCGGCGCACTCTATATAGACCTTGGCATCATTCGCAAAGAGCGCAAAAAAATTGCTAATAGCGTTGAAACAGACCCTGAAACAAAGCGCATATACAAAGAAGAAACAAAACGCGTTCGTGCTGAGATGCGTGCGGAAGCAAAAGAAAAAGAAAAAGAGAAAGAAAAAGGCGAAGCAAAAAAGGAAAACACCGAAAAAACCAACGCAAAAAAATAAACAATAAACACTATGCCAGCGGCAAAACAACCCTAAATGTTGTGCCATCTTTCTCGGGGCTTGTTGCCATGATGCAGCCTTTATGCGACGCCACGGCATTCGCCGCTATCGCAAGCCCCAAGCCATAACTGTTGTTTGCATCGCTGTGTGTGCGAGCTTTGTCGCTTCTATAAAACCTATCAAACACATGCTCTAAGTCTTGCGCGTCTATGGCGGGCCCAGCGTTGTGAATGCTAAGCACTGCGCCGTTGCCCTTAGGCATGTTTCCAGAATATGTGGTGTGAAACATGCCTCTAAGCTCTGATGTATCTTGTTTTTCTAGTTTTACATGAACACTGCTCGTCTCTTGCGCATATTTGCACGCGTTGTCTAAAAGCGTGCCGCACAAACGCTCTAGCGGCTGCACAGACCCCATTACATAGATGTCTTCTGAAATATCTTCTTCGATTTCAACGTTTTCTTCAAACGCTCGACTTTCAAACTGAAGCGTAGTGCTAAACACAACATCTGAGAAATTTATCTTATCAAAGTGCATGCTGGATGCTGGAGACACCACGTTGTCGCTCTGCGCTTCCATCTTTGCCAAATCGAGCATGGAAACCACCAACTCATGCATGTTGTGAGCCTCTTTTTGCGTGCTCGTGAGCCATTGTTTCTGGTTTTCTATCGTGTCGTTTGCGTGGTCTAACATGATGTCTGTGTTTGCCAAAATCACAGTGAGCGGCGTTTTTAGCTCGTGTGATGCATCTGCTAAAAATTGATGCTGTTTTTTCCAAGCGTCTTCCACTGGTTGTAAGGCCCACTTTGAGAAAAACAAACTTATGATGAAAAACACAATCAGCGTGACCATTGCTATGACGCACAGCAAAACAACCATGCTCTTCCAGCTGACCGCGCTTGCCGTGCTTGCAAAAGCGTAATAGGCTGTGCCAGATATGGTTTCTTTTACATAGATTAACCCTTCAGAGCTCAACACACCTTGCGAATTGGCGTCTGCGGGCACCTGCGAAAACGCTTGAATGTAATCTGTTCCCGACAAAGAAGCAGAGGAAGCTTGCGACACATGACTATACACTCCCGCGCGTTTTTCTTGATAGACCGCAATAGGGATTGAATTTTTCCCCGCGTTTCCTATCTCTGGCTGCGAATATGATTGCCCATCGGAAGAGTCGTCCTCAGATGTGTTTGAATTATCGGAAGAGTTGCTCGAAGAATTTTTGTTGCCAGAAGAGCCCCCAAAAACAGACCCGCCATTTTTGTTTTCGTTTGACCCGTAAGATTTAGAGTTTGAACTATAACCATCGTTTAAAAAGTCCAAAAAATCGGGAACAACGAATTGCCGCCCAGAGCTTTCGTGTGTGCTTTGGGCGGCATCTTCTATAGACAAACGCAGCGTGCTATAGATAGAATTCATGTTTGATTGATAGCTTAGAACCCCTATCACACTGAATGCACCGATGACCACTATGGCAACGGTCACCATGTTTAACAATATGAATGTTTGCCTTAAATTTTTTAGCATATGACATCTACATCGTTTTTGTCTTTACTTTTCGGTTTTTCCTTCCACCAAACGATATCCCACTTTTCTGATAGTTTCAATATTAGACGTGGATTTCAAGAACTTCAGCTTTTTTCGCAAGAATGAAACATATGCTTCCACGTTGTTGTCTTCTGCCGTTGAATCGTATCCCCAAATTTTCGAGATAAGCGTCTCTTTAGTGATCACTTGACCGCTGTTGTTCATGAGCATCTCTGTCAGCTGAAATTCTTTTCTGCTTAAGTGAATGGTTTTTTCGCCACAAGTTAGATCCATGCTCTCCAAATTAAGCTCTAGGTCAAACGCCTTCAGCGTTTCAAAAACCACTTCGCCTTTTCTGCGTGTAAGCGCACGCAGATGAGCCAACAGCTCACTTGGAGCAAAGGGTTTCGTCATGTAATCGTCTGCTCCAGCGTCTAACCCCGTTATCTTGTCGCGAATTTCTCCTTTAGCTGTAAGCAGGAGCACAGGAGTTGAAATATTTTTGCGGCGAAGCTCGGTCACCACGCTATAACCGTCAAGTTTTGGCAACATGACGTCTAAAACTATGACGTCATATTCACCGCTGAGTGCGTAATCTAGCCCGTCTCTGCCATCGTGCACTATATCCACCTGATAATCGTTGTCTTTCAATATTTGCTGCAATGCTTTTGCAAGCGATACATCGTCTTCAACAATTAGAACATACATAACTCATCCCTTATCTTTCATTTGTGTTTTATTTTCTGTTTCAATGTTACGTAACCGCCACTAATTTTTGGCGTGCCTTTATTCTAAGTTGAGCACTTAAAGCTAACTGAAACGCAGCCTGCATTAAGTTTTTATTCAGATAACAATCGCTTGTACTGCACCTTCCGCAAAGCGCAACTAATCTGAATTTAAAAACTATCTATATAAAATGATCCCAGACTCTCCCCCCAACAAATCGGGCGGCGTGTTGCCTGTAACGTTTGCAACAACACATGAAACAACCCAAGCAAAATCGCTCTTGGCAGACTCTGTCCAGCTTAAGTTTTGGCTTGCGCTGGTAGTGTTGGAAGAGTCGCCATCGCCTATTTCTTCGGGGTCGAAAATGGCGACAGAATTTCTATCGGTGGAAAAACGATAACGCGCCCAGCCGCTCATGTTGCCAAGTGTTTCATTTATGCATTTTGTTTGCGCATCTATGGTGTATGAATAAGTTGTGTCGCTCGTGAGCCTGATTGAATCATCTGTTATCACAACACTATTTGTTTGCCCTTGCACTTTCCATGTGCCTTGAATATCGCCCACATCATCTGAAAACACCCATCTGATGAGTGCCGCATATACACAAGTTGCAGCCACACAAAAAACTACCACACACAAAATTGCCAACACAATTTTTTTAGGATTAAGCGATATCTTTAACTTTCGCTTTCTATGTTTTGCCTTGGTTGTTTCGCTATGTCCTGCATTGGCTGTTTCGCTGCGTTCGGGTTCTTGATCTGTGTTTTGTTCCTGCTGCGTTTCTTGCTCTGGTGCTGGTTGTGTTTCTTGTTCTGGTTCCAGTTCTGGTTCTGGTTCTGGTTCTGGTTCTGGTTCTGGTTCCGGTTCCGGTTCTAGTTTTGCTTTTTGTTTCAGCGCGGTTCCCGTTTTTGTTTCTGTCTCTGACCCTGCTTTTACCTCGGCTTTTACCTCTTTTTTACCAGTGCCTATATTTTCCGTGCGTGAGATTTCCTTGTCGCTGTCCGTCTTTTTTGCACGTGGAGTTTTTTCTGTGCTTTGCGGCGCACTTGAAGTTTTTGTCGCGCCTACAATTCGCTGGACACCTGAATTTCGCTGCGCATCTGAAATTTGCGACACACTCGAAATATTCGACGCGCTTGAAATCTGCGACGCGCTCGAAACTGAATTTATAGCAGCACTCTCTATCTGAGGAAGTTTTTTCTGCAAGCTTTGCCTTGCGCGTTTATTCACAAGCTCGGCTGTTGCGCTGTTTTGCTTTGTTTTGTTGCTTGAATTGCCGTCGTCTGGCGTTTTTGCGCCATTTTTGCCGTCAGAATTTTTCGCACGCGTATCCCACGCATTTGCAAGCGCAAACGCATCTTTTACATATGTGCTCTGGCTATTTTTTTTTCGCAAGGTGGGCTTGTTTTGTTTTTTTTGCGCACCTGTTGTGTTTTGAGAGTTGTTTGCCATGTTTCAACAAACGCGCCTACTGGGCAACTATTACATCACAACCCATGTAAGGACGCAAAACTTCTGGCACAGTAACGCTGCCATCTGCATTTTGATAGTTTTCAATGATAGCCGCCATGGTGCGCCCCACAGCCAACCCAGACCCGTTTAGCGTGTGAACATATCGCGTGCCCTTGAAGTTATCGGGGTCGCGATATTTTATGTTTGCACGACGAGCCTGAAAATCCCAGCAATCCGAACAGCTTGATATTTCTTTATATGCGTTATAGCTGGGCAACCATACTTCCAAGTCATACGTCTTGCAGCTAGAAAACCCGATGTCGCCCGTGCAAAGTGAAATCACGCGATAAGGCAATTCCAACAACTGCAATATATTTTCCGCATCCGCTGTCATGCTCTCGAGTTCATCTTGACTATCTTCTGGCTTTGTAAACTTAACCATCTCCACCTTGCTAAATTGATGCACGCGAATAATGCCACGCGTGTCTCTGCCCGCGCTGCCCGCCTCGCTTCTAAAACAAGGGGTGAACGCACAATATTTAAGTGGCAAATCGGATGCCTCCAAAACCTCATCGCGATGAAGGTTGGTGAGTTGCACTTCTGCTGTGGGGATCAGATACATTCCATCAGTGGTCTTGAACAAATCCTCTTCAAATTTTGGAAGCTGCGCTGTGCCTGTGAGCGTTTCTTTGTTGGCGATAGCAGGCACCCACCACTCTTTGAAACCACGAGAAGTATGCGTGTCTGCCATGAAGTTTATAAGGCTGCGCTCCAAACGTGCGCCCAAGCCTCCAAGCACATAAAATCTGCTGTGCGCCAGTTTCACACCGCGCTCAGAATCGATTATCCCCAAATCTGCGCCCAAATCCCAGTGCGGTTTTGCGTCAAAATCAAATGTGCGAGGCACACCCCAACGACGTCGCTCCGGATTATCGTCTTCGCTTTTTCCTATGGGCGTGGTCTCATGACAAATGTTCGGGGTGCTCATTAAAATATCGTTTAGCTGCGCATCCACTTCCTCGCGCTTTGCGCTTGCTGCCTCAAGTTTTTCATTTAGCTGCCTGACCTCATCTTTTATGGCTTCTGCTTCCTGTTTTTTACCTTGTGCCATAAGAGCACCTATGTTTTTGCTCTTTGCGTTGCGCTGGGCTTGCATGTTTTCTTGTTCTTGAATGGCACTGCGACGTTGCGCGTCTAGCTGCATAAACCTGTCAGAATCCCACTTTGCGTTCCTGTTTTTCATCGCAGTTTCTACAACTTCCATGTTTTCGCGAACAAACTTAATGTCAAGCATTTAGATCTCCTTTTTTTACATTGCGCACTGGTGCGGCTTGAGCTTCACCCGTGTGCTGGCGCGACTTGAATTTCATGTTGCGCACCAGCGCGACTTTTTCAACTTGCAACAACTTGCAACAACTCAAGCGCGTGCCTTTTAACTATGTTTACATGCATTATAAGCGAGTGTCTATTTTGCCACGTTATTTACTCATATAACATGCCTTTTTTATGTTTTTTGCAATTTATGGGATTTGCACTTTCTGCGTGCGTTTGCGTGCGTTATACTCACACAAAATACATATTATCTGCATACGGGCAATTAAGTTTTGTTGCCGCAAAACTTTGTAAAACTTTATGATAGGCGTTGACCGAGGCTTTGAACGTGCATTTTCGTGAACATGCTTTTCATAAACATGCGTTGCCCCAAGTTTTTGAACAGATTTAAACATGCGTTGCAGCCTGCACCGAAAGGCTAACTTTATAAGATGAACTTTGAAGAAACTTATCATTTTCTTTTTGAAACATATGCTGGCATAGGTCTTTTAGTTTTGATTGCTCTTGTTTTGAGCATTGTTGTTTGTGCAATTTGGGAAAGGTCGACCAGAAATAAATATGTAGATCGCGGGTCCGCCGAAGATGAATGGGCAATTTTTGAAGACAATGGCGAAGAAGATAAAGAAGACGAAGACTAACGAAAAGATGCAACATATTCAGCGATAAAACCTATAGGGAAGCAGAGTGCATTGATGCAAAATCATGACAACAAAAGCGTTTGGAAAAATGATGGCAACAAAGCCAACAATGCGCGCAAACAAAATATTGCTTCCAAGGGCACAGCCAACGACGCCTATCGTGTTTTAGACAGACATCAAAAAGAAGTGCGCAGAACAAACAATCGCACCATGGTTTCTAGTTATACGGGCACAACAGACAAAACAGACAAGAAAATGTTCAACGCGGTAAGTTCTGCTGGAAGGGCGCTTGATCAAGGCACAGGCCCCACATTTGGAGAGCGCAGCGCCAGACCCACTTGGCACAGCACGCGCAGTTCGGGCTATCCGCTATCTCGCAGCAACCAGCGAAAAGATAAATTGGTGATTGTTGGTTTCGCTATAGTTTTTATTGCGATAATTGTTTTTCTTGTTTTGTTAGTGCGCGGCTGCACAGGGTAAACTTTGCTAGTGCACAGTTGCTTGGTGCGCGGTTTGCACCAAGCAAACTTTACTAGTGCGCGGTTTTCGCTGGGTAAATTGTCTTACAAAAAAGCGGGCGGCTTACAAACAGACACACAACGCCAAACACACAATGCTAAAGGCGCAACATCGTAAAGCGTCAGCCCTACAAAAACCAAGAAACTCCAGCTTCAAATATGTTTTGG
>CAVEFW010000020.1:0-8286 GCA_963615035.1 Phocaeicola dorei | reverse complement strand
GTCTTCCCAGTCTTGCTCGGTCAGCTTTACGGCCTCATAGTATTTCATGGTAGACCACGTGGCATATGGCACATCGTATAGCGCCCCACGCAAGCAAGCGTTTTCTAGGTGTGTGTGCAAATCCACTAAACCTGGCATCAAAACCGATGCCCCTAAATCTTTCACTTCTTCATTTGGATAGCGGCGCAAAAGATCATCTGAGGCTCCAACGTCTCGGATAACGCCATCTTTCACCACAACCGCGCCATCAAATATGGGCGGCGATGATATTGGCAACATATAATCTGCACGCAATAACATGAAAACTCCTTTTGATCGGGTGCTGTGTTGCGCACCACACGCAACGCACCTTCACCTTTAGACGCACCTTTAACTTTAGCAAAATTGTATAGCAAATATATAAGCACTAAATTAGTTCAACATAATAACATCTGTAAAAAGCGATTTCCAAAATACATTATAACCGCGATTTAGAACTGCGCCTGGTTAACTTGTGGTCAATGCATAAAAGCCGATGCTTTCGCCATTCCAGCCATGATTAGCAATCAATTCGTCGTTTTCAGGTTTGCTTGTGCTGTAATGATGTGCCGCAAGACCTTCATTATACAAACGATAAACTGGAACAGAGCCGCTCATGGCAACGCCTGGTTTTGTTTCTGCTGAGTAAAATATGGGGGAAGAATTGTTGTCATATACCCAACCCCAATTTGCAACCAGCTCATCGGCCTCTGATTTGCTGGCAGTGTAGTGATGGCTCATCTTCGTCATCGCTCCCAGTGCTGGGTTGTATAGGCGATATACGCCCACTTCTGTTGTTTTTGGAGAATACCACGCAACTTCTTCGCCGCGCCAACCGACCCCGCCATTTTCAGTCTCTTTTTTCAGCACGTTGTATTCATCTAAGCTCGTGGTGAACAGATGCTCAGATGTAACAGTGTTATACATCCTATACACCACTTGCGAAACATCGTCGGATATGCTGAATGTCTTGGTGAGCGTGCCCGTGTAATTTCCCTTGCCCGTATAGGTAACACTGCCCGTGCCATTTAGATTTTCGCCATATGTCACGGTGTAATCAGTGCCTTCGGCAAGCGTCATGCCATTATAGGTAAGCGTGGCATTCGGCTTCACCTGCGAGCCTGTTCGCTGATACGCATCGCTCAAACCGCTCACCGTCACATCTTTGTCAATTTCAGCAGGCGTGATGGTATAAAAAACATTGGTGTAGTTGCGAAAGTTGCTCGAGGTGCAACAATAACGCACCGTCATGCAATCTGCCTCACCCGTCACATTTATATGCTCGCCCGCATCCCCTGAAGATGCCTGTTCGGGGTTAGGGTTGCCATAGATATATTTGTAGTCGTAGTTATAGGGGTTGTGCACATCATCATCGCTCTTGCCTGTCGCATCGCGCAAAGTCACACCCTTATAGACAACGCTTTTCACTGTCGGCTTAATCTCTGAGCCCGTGTATTTAATCTGCACGAAGCTATGGTCTTTCACCGCTTCGGCAAAATTCCACGTTTGGTTGCCAAACACCACATCGCCTAGCTTCACGCTCTCCTCTGGCTGGTTGCCCTGCGTGGCGCTCGAGCCTGTGCCCGAATCCATCATGCTTGCAAAATCGATGCGGAAACACGCTTGCGTGGTGGTGCCTGAATAATGTTCACCCGTGCCCGTGATAGTTACGTCATAGAAATACGTTGTGCCATGAACGTTTTTATAATCAGTGTAATATTGCACTGTTTTTCCTGTTGAATCGGTGCGCGTCTTGATAGACGTGTCATCGGCGGAACCTTTCGAGGTTGACCAGGTATATTCAGATGAATCCAGCAAATTGCCTGCCGCATCGTATACTTTCACATCTGTGGGGTCTTGTTGCTGGAAGTTGAAGATGGAAGTAGCAGCCGTAATGGTGCATGTGCTCATGTCTCCCTGCGTGATTCCATAAGGAATGTCTAGGTTAAGCGTTTCTGCATAGGCACCACGACCTATAATGTGCGCGAAGTAAGGAGTCTCATTTTGTGTGTTAGTGGTAATGTCGCGCGCGCCCTCTTGAGGCACCACCGTGAAATCTGCATTCTGATAGAGCGTAGTTTCGCCCACCGTAACGCTTATGCCAGGCTCAGGATCGGATGACGCTGAATATTGCGCGGGAGTTACCGTCACGTTGCTAAGAGAGATGTTAAGCGTATTTATATCGGTTGTGGAAAGTGTGTCTTGCCAATTAAGAACGGGAAGCCCGTTTGTTTGGTTTGCGCCTGAAATGTAGTATTGAGAAATGTTGGAGTTGTGAAGTGGCGTGTTCAATATCGATATGCCCGCGCCCGATTTCAGTGTGTCAAGTGCAATTTGATGGTTGTTATAGGCACTTCCATCGTTTGTGTCTATTGCCTTACATAACACTTTTCCATCTTCGCCACGCTGTGTGGAATCGGTGTTCAGACAAATGCCACCGATGTATGCGTTATCGTGCACGATGCCGCTGCTCTCGCCCACAAGTGCCGCCGACCTGTAAGATGCACTATCGCAGATGATTTGCCCTGTCACATAGCAACCTTTAAGTTCAGGTAAATCCATCTTTATGCTGGATTCGGTGGTGGTTGTGTTATAGGTGCTCAAAAATCCTGCGATGCCTGCCGCATAGAAGCCGCCGCCTGTCACAGTTTCTGCGTACCCTTGGTTATAACACGCAATCACGTTGCCATAGGCGGAGCCCACGATGCCTGCAGGTGCGGGTTTGTTCCAACGACAACCCTTAACATAGCTATTGCTTAAAGAGCCGCACCCCACAATTTCTGTGAATGCGCCAGTGCCACCTGCAATGCCGCCCACACCTGCAAGACCTATCACGACAGCATTGTTGGTGCAATTTGTAACTTTAATCGTGCGAGGACGCGTGGCACCGTTGCTGTCTTTCCACACGTTGTAAGCGGGGTCATAGGTTTCTTGAGTTGCCTGGGCGCACGCAGAATCGTAGAGGTTTGTGCCACGCAGAGTGCCCACGATGCCACCCGTACCGCTGGCTCCGCGCCCTGCGTCAGGATTGTTTACTTCACCTGTGGATGTGTTTATCGTGCCTTTGTTGGAGCAACCCTCTATGTTTCCCGAAGCATAGCCCACGATGCCACCCACACTGCGCGACACGGCATACGTTTGCTCGCCGAAGCGATCTTTGTCGCTCATGCCCGAAATGTTGAACGTCACGTTCGCTGAGTTGGTGCAATTCGAGATGGTTTGCGCCACGTCAATTGTGTCTTTGTCGTCCCCACCGAAGCGACCGAACACGCCACCGATGTATCCAGCGATATATCGCATATATTCACCTGTGCCATCGTTTGACACCACATCAGATGGCGAAGAAATTGCAAGCGAGCCTGTAAAGTTGCAGCCGTTGGCACCCGTGCCAATATAGCCTGCGATGCCTCCCACTTCGCGAATGTTGCCCGCGCGTTTATATTGCGCTTTTAGTTCGCTTGAACACGTTATCGCCATGGAACTCGAACAATTCTCTATCGTGCCTGCACAATAGCCTGCGATGCTTCCCACGTTTTGGATGACGGCGCCGCTCTCACTTTGCGTGATGGTAAGCGTGCCACCCACAATGTTTATATTTTTTATCGCGCCCGTGGCTCCCACATAACCAAACATGCCCACATTGGCAGGAGTGTTGAAGTTATAAGCGATGTTTGAGATGCGATGAGATCCGCCATCAAACGTGCCAGCGAACGGGTGAACGGAGCTGCCTATGCAGTCGAGCGCGTTGCCACCAAAGTTCAAATCAGATGTGAGCGTGAGCGTTTTGCCTTCAAACGTGGTGCCCTCATTCACCAGTTGCGCCAAGCCTTTCAAGTGCGCGATAGAATCGAGCGTAAAAGTTGTTTTGGAAGCGTCGTACCACGATGTATCAGCAGAAGCTTCTGCGAGCTTGGCCATATCTGGTGCCACTACGCCATATGTTTGAGTGGATGTGAGGTTATTTTGCGCACTCACATTCGACGGTTTGAGTGCGGAAGTGGTGGCGGCGCTTAAAGGAGTGGCCGCGTGCGTGGTGGTTTGTGTGGCAGCGCTTAGAGAGGTAGATGCGTGCGCGGCGTTTTGTGTCGCTGATTGTGTGGCGTTTTGTGCGGTGGCTTGCGTTGTGCCCTGCGCTGCGGTTTGCTCGGTTGTTTGCTCGGTTGTTTGCTCGGCGGCTTGTTTGGTTGCTTGCGCAAGTGCCTGTGTGTGAGTGGTGCTCACACACAATGCACCTGCAACGCCGATGCTTCCCGCAAGCAACACAGAAAGCGCAGCTTTTTGCCCGCGCTGCACTGCGCCCGCCCTTGAATGAGTGCCCTTTGGTTTCATTTTCATTTGTCCTCCTTTGTTTTTATGGATGGATAAATTCTATTTTTTTGATGATTCCGAAGACGAATCAGCAGAAGATGCGCCCGCAACGTCTTCGGTCTGCATATACATCTTGCCTGTTTTCGGGTCTTGATACACTGTGCCAAGCTCGGTGAAACCACTGCCTGAAGCGGACAGATCGGTTACGCCCTCAATGTCTGAGTCTGACACCTCCGACATATCTTGGTTTTGCACAACTTCCGTCATGTCGTTTATATTCAAGTTCCAATAGGTCACCAGCGCCAACATAAGCCCGCATGCAAACACCAACATCACATCGGCCAAGTTCACCAACCCCACGCGCGGGTCGGCATCTTCGTGATCCACATAAGGGTTGTTTGAAAAACCGCTTGAGCGAAAATCTCTGCGTGATATATTCTTTCTTGCCATATTATGCCTGACTTTCTTTTGTGCTCGTGCTTGTGTGCGCCTGAGCGTTTTGCTTGTCGCTTAGGTTAGCATCCGAACTATTTTCTGCGCCCTTCGCTGAATTGTCTATTTTATTGTCCTTTGTGTTTGCGCTTGTGTTTTTTTGCGCATCAAGCGAAAGTTCCGCGTTCACTTCCACTTCTGGCAAGGAAACACTGCCAGCGCAAGGGTGTTTCACGCCCGCATCGCGTGCCTCTTCCGCTTTCTCTAAGATAGTGGTCATCAAACCTTCCATTGCAACCAGATATTCATTGTACCAGCGCTTGCGAATGGAAGAACAGCACATCGCCACCACGGCTCCCACAAGTCCAGCCACCGTGCCGTCGAATGCCACGAGCAAACTGCTCGACAATATCTCCACGTTGCCTGAGCCCATAGCCACAATGCCTGGGCCCAGCGGAATAAGGGTGCACATAAGCCCCATCATCGGCGCAATTTTTGTAACCAGTTCAGTGTGCGAAACTGTGCGCCTATATCGCGCATCCAAGTGACTCACCTCGCTTTTTGCAAGCGCAAACAAGTCATCATCGGGCAAGCCCATATTGCACGCTATGGTATAGAGTGCCGCTCGCTGCGTCTTCAAAAGTGGCAAAGTTGCCACGATGTGCGCGATGTTTTTGGCATCTTTATAATCCGCATCGTGGATAGCATTCACAGCACGAGGCATGCTCACGCAAAAGTGCTTTCGCTCCGTGAAATATTCCACAACCACACTTCCTATACAAAAAAGCGCATATAGAATAAGTAACACCAAAATAATCATGACAGGCACGAGCAAAGCCGCCGCCACATTTCGCATGATTTCTTGCAAGTAGAGTTGAAAATTGCTTGCCAGTTGAGTGATCCCTGATGTTTCCATGTGTTTGTTTCTCCTTTGTCTGTGTTTGCTTTGTGTTTGCTTGTGCTTGTCTATGCTTGTTTATGCTTGTCTATAAGTTGCTTTTTTGCGGTTGATTTTTAGTTGTTGTTGTTTGTTTATTTGCTTGTCTGCTCAAACTTCGATTTCTTTTTCCCTACTTTTAAGTTGCTGGTGCGAGTTGTCCCAGGCGCCTGCGATATCCTATATATGTGCTCACGGCTCCTGCGCACACAGCCGCAATAGCACCAGGGGCAGCAAATGGCGAAAGCGGGTTGTCGAAATCCCAGTCATCCACGTTGCTGTTGGAGTTGCTCATCATCTGATAGATGCGCCACGCCTTTCCAGCATCTGATGGATTAGCTAGATCGCTTGCCATGGTGCCTCCAGTGCCGCCCACATCGCCTTGACCAACGCCACCACCAGCAACGCTGCCTCTGGCACCATTGTTTCCACCAGCACCGCCGTTTCCGCCTGTGCCACCACCAGTTCCAGACCCGCCAGTGCCGCCATCTTTTCCTGGTGTGACAGTTGCATTTTGCCCTGAGTCGCTCGGGGTTGGGGTGGGCGTTGGGTCAGGTGCAGGCGGGCTTCCTTTCAAGATGATGCGAATGGTGTTTATATAATAAATTTGATAGGAAGAATTTCCGATAGAAGTGTCCCACAAACACCCAAACACAAGACGAAAGCGATTTCCCGAATCGAGCTTCGTTTCATCTATTGGCTGCGATGTGCCCCATTCCTGCGCACTCTCGTATGCCAAGATAGGCGCCACCACCTTTGATTCCGCCTTGCTTCCGATGTCTAAGTTGGGGAAGAAATATCTGTTTTCACTGAAGAGATAATCGTATGAAAAAGGGTTGTCATATCCGTCAGCCGTAACAAAGCTGAAGCGCGCGATGTCGCCCGTATCAACTCCAGCCAGTGACACGACGTCTTTGAAAAACCATCCGCGAGCCGTGATTGTGCCCACCTGTTTTCCATTCGCCATGGTAGAACTGATTAAATCTGAGCCATACATGCTCGCACGTGGCAAGCGCTCCATCAGCTCATCGTATGAAAGCGTCACATCGCTAACTATCTGCGAGGTGTCCTGTTCATAGGTTACCTGAAGTGTGAGGCTATTGGCAGGGTTGTAATGATATTGCCCTGTGTCCAGTTGCAAGTTGGCAGTGTCGGTGATGGTAGCACCACCAAGACCGCCCACCACGCTGCACGCGATATAGCCATTTCCGCCATATTTTGTGGTGTGTAAGCGCCCCGTGTCTTCGTTTATCTTGTCGAACGATTCGGTGTTGCCGCCCACCGACCACTTCACCGTGGAATCAATCACGTCGCCGTTTTTCGTGCTCTGCGTGCGCGTCACATTTCCACTTCCATCAACCCACGTTACTTCCACATAGAACTGATAGAGATGGTTTTCCTCGGTCAACACGGTGATGCCACCCCAAGAAGACCCAATCGCTTTACCATCTTCGTCCAAAATGCTCACCGAACCCACATATTCGCCCTCTTGACCATCGAACACAATGCTCACCGTCTTGCTTGGCGCTTCTTTGCTCGCGTCATACTGCTTCGTGTTTGAACAAGTGGCACGCACCTGCACCGTGCCATTTTTAAGCGGGGTTACCAGCCCATCTAGGCTCACGGTGGCCACCATGTCTTTTGCCTTTGCATCACTCACTGGCTCACCCGTGGCTGGGTCGATAATTTCCCACTTGATGTCTACCTCGCCTAACTGGCTTGTTGTGTCTGCCGCCTCTATCTCACGGCCGCTTTCGGTGTAGTCTTGATAATAGGTGTTCAGCTGAACCGTCTTGCCCTTTTCAGTGATGGTAAGCGGGCGATATTCTGCAGGTTCGTAAGTTTCATCTAGGTAATGATATACGCCCGCTGCGTCTGGCACATCGTATTGCAACATCAATTTACTCACCAAGTATTTTTCATCGATAGCAGACGAGTTGCCATTGGTGTTAGTGTTCTTATTTGTGTTCGTGTTTGCTGCGAGCGCGTTTTCGCTTGAGAGCGTGCTCGTTTGTGCGTTTGTGCCTGAAAGCGTGTTTATGCTCGCGCTCGTTTGTGCGTTTGCGAGCTCGTTTGCATGTGCGCCTATAGCACCCCCCAGCGCGTATGCGCTCAGAGTGGTTGAAAACGTGAGGGAAAACACAAGCACGAATATCAACATGAGCGATGCCACATTGCGCAAAGGGGTTTTTCGTGGCTCGAAGATGTGGCTGCAATATTTTCGCAGTTTTGAATTGCGAACAAAAGGCATCTTATGACCTGAAATCTTACCCGAACAGGTCGATTTCTTCTGCTGTGTGTTGCATGAATATGACACTTGCTTCTCTTTCATGCTCTTCTCCTACATATCGCCCAAACGAGGTGCCTGCATTACGGGCGAGATTTTCATGCATGAAGCATCCACCCCTTGCGTGTTGCCCATGTAGGGTGTGAAGCCTTGCATATTGCTCAAACGGGGTGCTTGCTGCTGTGCCTCAATCAAACAGGGCGTTTGCTTCATGTTCGCACTGCTCTTAAGAAAAACGCTCGCCCCTTGCATGTTGCCCATGTAGGGTGTGAAGCCTTGCATATTGCTCAAACGGGGTGCTTGC
>CAVEFW010000019.1:0-2210 GCA_963615035.1 Phocaeicola dorei | reverse complement strand
CAGCTGCACCGCTTGAAAGCGATGATATGCCATATTTAAACGCCCTTAAGCCATCGACTAACGCATCAATCTTGCTTGTTGCACAATTAAGACTTGACTTGAGCGCGCTAGTTCCGCCCCCTGTTAAAAGTGCACCTTGCAAAATAGCTTTTGTGCTGTTGTTTACACCTATAGATCTGTCATATAAATCAGATGACGCGCTTTTATAAAGAGAAGCGTCTTTGGCCACATTCGATGTGTTCGATTTTAGCGTGTCTGCGCCTAAAACAGCTGCTTGAACGCCAGAATTTAGTTGTTTGGCGCCACTTTTTAGCTGAGCTGTGCCAGATGTGTATTCATCTATCCCCAACTTTAGAGCTTCATAATTTGTCTTCAGCGTTTCTATGTTTCCAGAAAAAGTTGCATAGGTTGTTTGAATTTGCCTCAGCGCACTATATGCGCCATAATTTCCGCTTACGTTTGCAAGGTTGCTTACAGCATCGTTTAGTGCCCCCAAGTTTTCTTGCGTTGAAGTTTGCACATATTCTTCTAGGGCTTGGGCATATTCTGCTTTGGCTAACTCAACATCTATGCCAGATGCTCTCAGCTCATCAATCGAGGAAGATATTGCTTGCTCGTAGTTGTCAATATAGATATCCAGCTGCAAAAGGCTATTTGCAATTTGTGCTGAGCCTTGAGTTAAACTTTGGCTGTCGTCGTCAAGCATGTCTATTTCATCTGTAATATTTTTTGATGAAATGGCTAGGTGATTTGTGTTTTCTGCAAGTTGCTTGGCATCGCCAGATAGAGAAGAGGTGTTATCTGAGAGATTAGTTAAACCAGCATTTAAATTGTTGGTGGCGTTTTGCACATAGCCTGTGTTTCCATAGAGTTCATCAATTTTGTTTTCAATTTCCTCTATCCCTGCATCTAGGTCTTCTGACTCCTCTTTTATCTTGTCTGACACCTGCGCCAAAACATCTGCGCCTGTTTGGAACATATCTGTGTTTTCATCCAGTTGCGCCGCGCCAGATGCAAGTTGCCCCAAACCATCTTCCAGAGAAGACGTGCCTGAAGCAAGCTGTCCCAAACCGCTATCAAGGCTTTGCAAGCCTGATGTAAGCGTGCCTAAGTTCACAGTTATCGTGTTTGATCCATCTGCAGCCGTGTTAAGACCATCTGTTAAATCTTTTGATGCGTTTAGAGAGGTAAGCATGTCAGCGCTAGCGTCTGTTAGATTGATGAATATGTTGCTCAGATATTCTTGCGACAATTTTTTATTTAGTTGCAAGCGAATGTTTTCAACGAAAGAAGCACCGATACTTTGAGAATAAAAATTGGCAGATGCGTTAAAATATGCTTGCAAATTGGCACTTGACGGGGCATTTCCGCTCACAGATGCGACATCTTCAGAAAAATTTTCAGGAATGACCAACATCATGTAATATTCGCCATCTTCTAACCCTGCATAGGCACTATCGATGTCTTTTTCAAATTGCCACTTATATCCCGAAACTTCTCCTTCGTTTATATCAGCCGTGTTTTCTATCATTAAATCACATAGCTCTTGACCGATATATCTATCTTCTCCATCTATCTTTGCGCCAACGTCTTGATTTACCACAACCGCTGGCACATTGTTAAACGATGCGTATGGATCTAAGTAAGCAAACAAAAAAACAGCTGCATAAATCAAAGGGATAAGCGCTATGGCTATAACGCAAAACGCTCTTTTGGCGTTTGAAAATAAGCTCTTCAACTCGAGCAGCGCACTGTTTATGCCTACAAAAAATTTTTGCATCATTGCACCTCCGCGTGGGATTGGTGCATGTGCTTGTTGTTGGGTTCATCATCTGCGCACTCGACGTTTTCTGGGCTGGCGGTCAAGAGCACGTCAGAAAATAAATCTCCCAAGCGAGTGCGACTATTTGTTTTGTGGTTATTAGTTGCGCTGCCTGCTTTGTTTATGTGTGTATGACCTTGAAGTTCTTTGTCGAGCGCGTCATCCAAGTCTGGAAGTTCTTTGTCGAGCGCGTCATCTAGGTTTGGAAGTTCTTTAGCAAGTTCTCCCGCAAGTTCTTCTGGCGGTTTTTCGTCTAGTTTTTCTGCAAACTCAGACATAACCACCACAGCATCTGCCCTTTTTGCGATGTCGTATTCCTGCGTTGAAAAAATCACGCAAACATCGTTTTCTAAAGCCATGGTTTTCAGGCGAGACACAAACATTACAC
>CAVEFW010000018.1:0-7962 GCA_963615035.1 Phocaeicola dorei | reverse complement strand
ATTAACCTGCTTTTTAATTTCGTCGCCTGTGTATATCTCGGCTTCATACAATTTATCTTCGTTTTGCAAGTTAGAAAAATCGATTTCTGCACCGCGAATTTCAAATTCAAGGTTAACTTCACCCTCGCAATTATTGATTCCTTTTATTGTTACGCTTCCCTTGCCCTGATTTACGTTTTCACCGTATGTAACCGTGTAATCAACATCTTTTGTAAAGCCCTCAACGCTGACTTTTGGTTTTATTTGAGAGCCCGTATAAGGCTTATTCACCACATTTGACTTGTCAACCATATCTTCTGTGATGGTTGCTTTATTTATATCGAATGAATATTCTTTTACCCCTGAATAATTTCCAATGCCTGTTATTTTAATTGTTCCAGCACCAGTGCCAGAATTTAGGTTTTCACCATAATCTACGCTAAAATCTGTTCCTTCTGTAAGGTTTTCTATAGTTACCTTTGGTGCAATTTGAGAACCAGTGTATGTTCTTGCTGTTGTTGGTCCTCCTTCAACGTTTATGCTATCCATAGGTAAGCTGTAATCAACAATCTTGAACTCATACGTTTTTTCGCCTGTGTAGTTGCCAATACCTCTAAGCATAATAGAGCCAGTGCCAGATATATTTTCACCATACTCTATTGTATAATCTGTGCCTTCTGTTAATGTTTTGTTTAATTCTGAGTCCGTTATAGACGCGCTAGGTCTTACTTGCGTGCCTGTTGATTTTTGATTATTAGTATCAACCGTTGCATCATCCCAATTGATATCTTTAGCCTTAATATCAAAATCTAGTGTGGTTGTTCCTGTGTAGTTTCCCTTACCTTCTATAGTAACCGTGCCTTTGCCAGCATTCGTATTTGTTCCATACGAAACAGTATAGTCTGTGCCTTCTGTGAGGTTTTCAATGGTGACCTTTGGTTGCACACTTGTTCCGTCATAGATTGCCTCATCAACGCTTAATTTTATCTTATCGCTTGTTTTTAGATCTTGCATATTGCATTTAACAATATTGAATGTATATGTCTGTTCACCAGAATATTCACCTATACATTTAATTGTTATTGTGCCCGAACCAGTGGTAGACCCATCAGACGTTGGATATTTGTTTTCACCATATTCAACTACATAATCTCTATCCTTGGTTAATCCCGTAATTTCAGCATTTGGAGTAATTTGAGAGCCTGTATACGATTTGTCAGTTGTATCGACCGTCACTTTTGAAGCTACATCGCTATTGCTAAAATCAACCTTTATGGGGTTATCTGTTCCTACATCCTTTCCGTATGCATACCAACCAACATTTTCATCGACCCAGCCATATTTTTTAGACAACTCTGTCGATTCGTTTAAGTCTTGAGAAAAGTGATGGGCTGACAACCCACCGTTGTAAAGTCTTTGCGTAGGTTCAGCACCAAGAGATGGTGTTTGTTTTAATGTGCCACCATTGACATCCACCGCAGATAATGTGCTTTCATCAACATCCACCGCAGAGTAAAAAATAGGAGCACCTTCACCTGTTGTGGAACCGACTGGTATGTAATCCCAAGACCAACCATGGTTGGCAACCAATTCACGAGCCTCATTTATGTCGGTAGTATAGTGATGTGACATTTTGAACATAGCACCAAGACCAGCGTTGTAGAGCCTATATACACCGACACCCGTGTTCCTTTCAGGAGATTTCCACGCAACACCTTCCTGTTTCCAACCTTGCGTAACCAAGTATTGATATTCATTGTCTCCGTCTGTCGTAAAAAGATGCTCTGAAGTAATAGGGTTATACATACGATAAACGTTAACGAAAGCGCTTGATGTTTCTGTGGCAGCAATTGAATTATCAGGTGAAACCTGATCTTTTGTCGAGCCGACACCTTCTGAAAGGTCTTCACTAAAGTTAATAGCCTGTTGGTTTTCTGCATTTTCTGCATCTGAAACAAGCACATTTTCCGAATGGCTGCCGAGATCAACATGCCTGCTAAAAGGATTAGAATCTGAAACTTGCGCCCATGCAGCACCCACACCAAGCGTCGCAACTATAGCTAGTGACGTAGCCGTAACTGCCGTTTTCTTTGCAATATTCGAGTGTTTACACTCTTTCGTTGTGCTGTTTTCTTGATGGCTGTTGTCAACGTTTTGTTCCATGTCTACTCCTAACTGTAATGCATACAGCCCCTTTTGCATGTGTTAAGTGCATAACGAGACCATTTAACCGCCCTAATATACAATTTTCTTGCTGTGTTGTCAATTCATGACATCGTTAAAGGTGAGTGGTTTGTGAAGAAGTTAGTTGCAAAAACACATTAAATCTCTATACGGATATGTCCTGCTTTCGTGGTCGCAAAATTGGCCAGCTTACACCCGAGCGAATAATCGATTCTTCAATCGATTCTTCAAAAATTCAACAGAGAATAACTGGAAACACAAATTATCCAATGTGACTTGGCTAGAATGGGTCAACAAAAATGGTTAAAAGCACCAAATAATTACACAACCAATTTATAGTGTTTCTTATAGTGTTTCGCCATCGCAAACAAAAGCAGCAGGTCCTGTCATTTTGACGTTGTTGTCGTTGTCGATGTTGACTGTTAAATCTCCGCCGTCTAAATGTACTGTGATATCGGTGTTGTGCTGACACAAATTACAAGATATGGCAGCTGCCACGCTGGCACAACTGCCTGTGCCGCATGCCCACGTAATGCCACTTCCGCGCTCCCATACACGCATGCGAATTTCACTTGGGTTTATGACGTGAATGAACTCCACGTTCACACCGTCTGGAAATGCTGGATGTTTTTCTATTTTGGGACCTACAATATCTAAGGGAACATTATCTGCGTTACTTACAAACACGACTGCGTGCGGGTTGCCCATATCCACGGGCAAAAAAGGAACACAGCACGGTTTGCCTGTGCCTGTGCCTGTGCCTGTCCCTGTGCCTGCCTCTTGACCACCGCACTCCTCAGCACCGCACAAGACTTTTTGTCCAGCGCGCTCAGACAAACAAACAAACCTTTTCGCTTCTTTGTCAAAACTAAACCCGCAATTCACCTCTATTTCTTGCTCGCTATCAACACGCACGCGACCCATATCTACTGAAACTTGAGACACCTGATTGCCCTCAGCAGCCGATTTATCAACTGTGAGTTTCAGCGTTTTTATTCCCGAGAGCGTGTCGATGCGCACTTCTGTTTTATTTGTGAACCCGCGGTCATACACATATTTTCCAACACATCGAATGCCGTTTCCGCACATGTTGGCCTCAGAGCCGTCTGCATTGAATATGCGCATCTTAAAATCCACAACATCGCTTGGCAAAATGTATATCAGCCCGTCTGAGCCAACGCCGAAATGTCGCTCTGAATATTTAATGGCAAGTTTTTCGACGTCATCAGGCACTTCGTTAGCATATATATATAAATAGTCGTTTCCTAGACCGTGCATTTTTGTAAATTTCATTATGTTTCCTTTTCTAACTTCAAAACCCACAAACAACAACTGCCCGCAAGCAGCACTTGCAGGCAGCGTAAGTCTTAGGTTAACTCTAAACTCTAGAGCCTATCCGTAAAACAGGATGTCGTTGTATGAAGGCACTGGCCAATCTTGTGCTGGCACCAATATTTCTAGTTGATCGACCTCGTTGCGCACAGCTTCCATGCATGGCACAAGCTCGTGTGCATATGCATTGGCTGCCTGTTGAATGTCTTCGATTTCAACAATCTCAGAGTGCTTTTCCGCCAAAGCTGTGTAAGTCATCTGAACCGCGTGTAAGCCTTTCATTATGCGACGCAAGTGTGCTTCTTGATCTGATGTGTCAAGATCTGGCATAGCATTTTTCACACTTGAGATGCGTCTGGCGATTTTTGCGGAATATGCGCTGATGGCAGGCAGATATAAGCGACGAAGCATGCGGCGCATGGTGCGCGATTCGATGTTTATGAGCTTGCAATATTTTTCGAGTTTCACTTCATAGCGACAGCGAACCTCTGCCTCTGTGAGCACGTTGAATTCTTCAAACAAACTGATGCTCTTTTCAGACACGAAACAAGGCAGCGCATCTGCTGTGGTTTTATTGTTTGCCAAACCGCGACGTTTAGCTTCCTCTTCCCAGTCTGAGGCATATCCATCGCCATTAAAGATTATGCGCTGGTGGTCGGCGAGCGTTTTCTTCACGTAATCAAACGCTGCATGTTCAAATTCAGTGCCAGTTTTGCCTTCCATGGCATCGGCGAACTCGCGCAAACTCTTTGCCATGGCGGTGTTTAAAATCATGTTGCAATCCGACAAATTCACAGATGAACCAGGCATGCGGAACTCAAATTTATTGCCCGTGAATGCAAAAGGGCTTGTGCGATTACGATCGGTGTTGTCTTTCATGAAGTTTGGCAACACGTCTACGCCTAGATCCATGATGGCTTTCTTCGTGCCTTTGTATTCGTGGTCTTCGATGAGCGCATCCACGATGGCACCCAGTTCATCGCCCAAAAATATAGAGATGATGGCAGGCGGGGCCTCATTTGCACCCAAGCGGTGATCGTTTCCAGCAGAAGCCACGCTCATGCGCAGAAGCTCTTGATATTCATCCACTGCTTGCACAACTCCCGCCAAAAACACCAAGAAACGCAGGTTCTCGTTGGGGTTATCGCCTGGGTCTAGCAAGTTTTTCTTTCCTGCAGATATCGACCAGTTGTTGTGTTTGCCGCTGCCATTGATGCCTTCAAATGGCTTTTCATGCTGCAAACAAACAAGCCCATGATGGCTGGCCAACAAGCGCATCTTTTCCATGGTAAGCAAGTTTTCGTCTATGCCACGGTTTGCGTCGGCATAGATAGGGGCTAGCTCATGCTGTGCTGGAGCCACTTCGTTGTGCTTTGTTTTCGCAGACACACCAAGCGCCCAGAGTTCATCGTCTAGCTCTTTCATGAATTCGTTTACTGTAGGGCGAATGGCTCCAAAGTAATGCTCGTCTAACTCTTGGCCTTTACATGCCGAAAAACCAAAGAGTGTGCGGCCTGTTAGGCGCAAGTCCATTCGTTCTTCATATGCCTTTTCTGAAATTAAGAAATATTCCTGCTCTGCGCCCACAGTGGTTTTCACAAGTTGCTTTTCTTCGCCAAACAGTGCCAAAACTCTGTTCGCCTCTGTGTCAACTGCCTTCATGGAACGCAGAAGCGGCGTTTTTTTGTCGAGAGCTTCGCCAGTATATGAACAAAATGCGGTGGGGATGCACAAAACCTCATCTTTGATGAATGCAAAACTGGTTGGATCCCAAGCGGTGTATCCTCGAGCCTCAAACGTTGCACGCAAACCACCGTTTGGAAAGCTTGACGCGTCGGGCTCGCCTTGCACTAGCTCTTGACCAGAAAAAGTCATGATGGCTGTGCCGTCTTCTTGCGGGCTTACAAAACCGTCGTGTTTTTCAGAAGTGATGCCAGACAGGGGCTGAAACCAATGTGTGTAATGAGTGGCACCGTGTTCGATGGCCCACTCTTTCATGGCGTGTGCCACCACATTTGCCACATCTAGGTTTAAGGGTTCGCCCTCTTTGCATGTTTTCATGAGTTGCTTAAATGTTTCTCGCGGTAATCGCTCGCGCATTACGTGTTCATTAAAGACTAACGACCCGTAAAGTTCTGGAACATTGCTCATTTAATTCTCCTTTGTCTTTTGGGGATTTTTGAACCTTGATGGATGTCTATAGTTTTTAATTCTATAGTTGCCAATTCTATAACTATTGATTCTATAGTCGCCGATTGTTTTTTTTAACATTACTTATCTTGGTAAATTACTTTGTTGTTCTGTCAAATTATACTGCCTCAGACCCGCTTTCGCGCGTGCGAATGCGAACAATTTCTTCAATCGGGCTTACAAATATCTTTCCGTCGCCCACATTGCCTGTTTTGGCAGTTTCACAAATTATATCTATTATTCGCTCTACGTCATCATCTTCCAGAACAATTTCAAAACGAACTTTTGGCACCATGTTCAACATAACCTCGGTCCCGCGAAAATATTCCTTCCAACCATGTTGATTTCCGCATCCGCTCACCTGACTTATGGTCATGCCTGATACGCTTGCCTCAAACAGCGCATCTTTCACGCTTTCCAGTTTCTCTGGGCGGACTATTGCAATTACTCTTTTCATGAGATTTCTCCTTTGCGTTTCGTTAATTGTGCATTTAATTGAGATATGGCTTGATGCTTTTTATGGTCTGACTAAACAAAACCAGCTAAACAAAATTAGTCAAGACCGCTGAATGCTGGGTAAGAAGACTCACCATGTGCAACAACATCCAAACCTAGAGCTTCATCTTCTGTGCTTACTGCAAGATTGCCCTTAAAGCAAGCTTTCACAATTAACGCAATGATAATGTCTAACACGCCTACAAACACTATTGTTACCAATATTCCAAGCACCTGAGAGCCAAGCAAGCTGAAATCGCCCGTATAGAAAAGACCTCCGAAATCTGTCCAGCTCAAATCTGGCACACAGAAAAGACCAGTTAAGATGCCACCGATAACTCCGCCTACGCAGTGGCACCCAAATGCGTCGAGTGCGTCGTCATAACCAAATTTTTTCTTGCATACTGAAATCGCAAAATAACAACAAGGGCTCACGATTATGCCCATGATTATTGCCGCCCAAGACTCCACGAAACCTGCCGCTGGAGTGATAACAACCAGCCCAGCCACAAGACCTGTGGCAGCACCAACGAGTGTTGGCTTTCCTACTTTGATGCGCTCAACCACAAGCCAACTTGCCAAAGCTGTGCCACTTGCCACCACTGTGTTTAGCAAGGCCAAGCCCGCTGTTCCGTCTGCCACAAATTCAGAACCTGAGTTGAAGCCGAACCATCCAAACCAAAGAAGTGTAGCACCGAGCACCACGAAAGGCACGTTGTGGGCGCGATAATTCATCATGCCAAATCCTTTGCGCTTACCACACACGATGCATAAAATCAGACCAGTTAAGCCAGAGCTAATGTGAACAACGTCGCCACCGGCAAAGTCGAGTGCTCCTATCGTGTCACCTATCAGGCTGCCGTCTCCACCCCACACCATGTGAGCCAAAGGCGGATATACCACGATGGTCCAAATTGTTAAAAACGCCACAATCGCGCCGAACTTCATGCGCCCAGCAACTGCGCCAGTGATTATGCCTGTTGTAATCATGGCAAAAGCCATTTGAAACGCCACATCTATAATGGCAGGATATCCCTCACCTGAAACCTCTGGAGTTTCACTGAGCATTTCGCTGGTTATATTTGTAAGACCCAGTTGGTCAAAGCCTCCTAGAAACGGTATGGAGCCATCGCCCCCATATGCCAAACTCCAGCCGAACAAAGTCCAAGTTATAGCAACTATTCCGATAGAAACAAAAACCATGCTCATTGTGTTGCCCACGTTTTTTCTGCGCGACAGACCGCCATAGAAAAACGCAAGACCTGGCGTCATGAGCAACACCAGCATGGCACACACCAACATGAATGCCGTTGATCCCGAATCAAACATTTTCTTCCTCCTTGTTTTAGTTTTTTAAACCGACACCAAGAATATGTGCCAAAAATGTTTCGAGAGTGCTACAAAACGCGCATGTAACGTGCGCTAAAACAAAGTGAAAGCGTTTAGAAACAGCTTTGTTATGAATTTGAAACAATTGATGGAAAAACGTTTGCAGAGAAGTTGGTTTTAAATTTTTGGCCTCTCGCCCCCGCGAAAAAATGGTGCGCCATGAGGGATTCGAACCCCCGACGTTCTGATTCGTAGTCAGCTCCTCTATCCAGCTGAGGTAATGGCGCACGTCAATAGCTTATGCCCTACGTCAAAAGCCTGTGTATTTTCGCGCAGCAACTTGGTCTTGTCAATAGCATTTTTCTAATGCCTACAATTAACCCATTTTCGACACCTGCGGGTTGATTGAATTCTTAAACTGGACATTGCAAAAGTAAACTGGACATTTTCTAT
>CAVEFW010000017.1:0-9938 GCA_963615035.1 Phocaeicola dorei | reverse complement strand
CAGGGGCTTATTTGGCTTGACGCTCGTCATCATTTCGCTCCGCTCAATTTTAGTATATGGTCTCATGGCCTTCATTCCGCTTTTCTTGGTAGCACACTTAGGGCAAAGTGAAGCATTTTCGTCTCTTGCGATATCAGTTTTTTCGGTGGCGGCCGCGTGCGCAACTTTTACCTCTGGCATTGCGGGCGAAAAAATAGGCCCCATCAACCTATTGATTGTGTGCAGTTTGCTTACGGGAGCAGGCATAATGGCATTTACTTTCTGCGGCGATGTGGTGCTCGCTATTTTGCTCACGCTGTTTTTGGCTATTGTGATAGATATCTGTTATCCGTCTACCGTGGCACTCGGCATGGACTATTTACCGCTTCACCTTGGCATGGCATCGGGGCTTTCATATGGTGTTGCCATGTGCTTAGGCGGTGTAGCCGAGCCATTTTTGGGTGTAGCGGGCGATAACTTCGGTCTTGAACCGGTCATGTTTGCCCTAGCGGGCATTGCCTTTGTCACGTTCGCATTTTCTGTTCTTCTTAAACGTCTTGACCCTGCGCATAAATAATTCTGCTTCCAAGTTGATTTTGTGCTATAATGTACAACGTACAACAAAGGAGGTGCAACATGGCAGACGCAATGGTCACGGCTCGCATGCCGAAAGAAAAGAAAGAAGCGGGCAATAGAATTTTAGAACAGATGGGCACAAATGCTTCGCAGGTGGTGAATAGGCTCTATGATTATGTGCTGGAAAAAAAGGAGTTGCCTTTCGAGGAGAAAAAGACGCATACCTACACCAAAGAAGAAATTGCACAAGCTGCTGCGTTTGTTGATAGCCTTTCAACAAAAAGAACGGCTGGTATTTTTGAATCCATGACTGCAAAAGATGCTAAGCGTATTCGACTTGCTAAAAAAGGTCTTCTGTAATTTTTTTTTCTGGGGGTGTTGAAGAGTGAAATTGTTTCTTGATACAAACATCATTATTGATTACTTAGATGATCGCTCAGGGTTTTCACCTGCGGCGAAAAAACTCATGTTGCTTGGGAGATTGCATATATTTGATTTATGGATGGGTGCATCGCAAGTTACTGATGTTTTTTATATCTTGACTAATGGGGGAAGAGCTTCTCAGGTGCTGGATATTAAGAATAGCATTGTGAATTTGAGAAAATTTGTGCACGTATCATCTCTCACCGAGGAAGACATAGACACTGCCCTCACTTCAAGCTGGACAGATTTTGAAGATGCGTGCGCTTACATTTGCGCGAGTAAGATAAAGGCAGATGCAATAATAACGCGCAACAAAAAAGATTTCGAGAAATCGCTGATTAAAGTGTTTGATTGTGATGAGTGGTTTGAATATCTCAAAGCTTCTCAAGGGCTTACCTACGAAGAATTCGACTTGTAGACAGTTCGCCAAGTTTGCGTGAATGGTGGGCATACGTGTGGTTATGTGCGTGCGTTTGAGCGTGCATGCGTACTTGCATACATGTGCGCGCTTTTTGCAGGTGCGCGCGTACTTGCACACATAAACACATCACATGCACCGCGCTTTCATTAAACGTATTGTGATTCGCTTTGTTCTTTTTTCAGATATAATGCACAAAGCCATTAGGAATCTTAGTTAATGGCGCACTTAGTTATGCATTAAGAGAAACACAACCAAAAATACGTGCGAAGAAGGCGAATTTGACATGGATAAATTCAATATTTACCTGCGCGAAAACATAGAGCTTGCGGCATGGTTATATTGTTTGGTGTGCATTGTGCTTTGCGCCATGGGAATGTTTGCTAAATGGGCCGTGATCGATGGAGCATCTGTTGGAAAAACAACTTTTTTTGTTGTTCTTGCGCTTGGGCTTTTAGCGTCTTTGCCTCTGTCGTGGTTGGTGACTAAAATGTGGCGCGGGATAGACAATGCAAATGGCAAAGAGCGCGAACACGCGCACATGCGAAATCACACACAACCTCAACGCTCGCAGCCACACAAACGCGCGAGCGCAACTCTAACGGATAAAACTCTAACTAATTTATGTTGGCGTGCAGATTATCGTCGTGTTTTGAAGATAACAACACTTATCCTCATTTTCTGGGTGCCCTATATCATCATACGATTTCCGGGGAATCTAGATCCAGACACCACCGCTCAGGCAATGCAGACATATGGCAGTTCACCTCTCCTAGATCACCACCCATATTTCGACACACTTCTATTTGGAGCTTTTTGGAAGTTCGGCGATTTGGTGGGCACACATGCTGTTCCGCTTTTTATCTATTGTGGCATTCAGATGTTTCTCACCGCGCTTTCATTTTCATATGCTGTGCTATATTGTGCCAACAGGGGCGTGTCACACAATGTGCGTGCAGTGATAATTGTTTTTTATGCGCTATATCCATTCGTGGTACTCAGTGCTCAAACCATGACAAAAGATCCACTCTATTCGTGGATTTTCGTCTTCTTCTTTGTGTTCTTTGCAGAGATTGTATTCACACGCGGAAAAGTGTTTTCCGACAATGCCTTCATCGTGGTGTTTGTGCTTGTGGCGCTCGCATCTATGCTTACCAAGAAAACGGGCGTATATGTGTTTTTCTTGTCTATGGTCATTGTTTTCTTTTTCTCGAAAAACAAACTGCGGCTTGTGGTTGCCACGCTTGTGCCTGTTTTGTTGTTTAGCTTCGTATGGTCAAGCGTGTTGTTAGGCGCATGGGGAGTTTCTAAAGGAGAACAACG
The DNA here is from genome assembly GCA_963615035.1 of Phocaeicola dorei. GTDB lineage: Bacteria > Actinomycetota > Coriobacteriia > Coriobacteriales > Eggerthellaceae > CAVEFW01. Next base: position 7,219 of record CAVEFW010000017.1, on the reverse strand, counting down.
TGAAATGCTTTCTGTTTCCTCTCAACAAGTGGGATATATCTTGCGCGATTGCTCTGAGAGCATAACCGATGAAGATTGGAGAGTGCTTGAGGGTGTATACACGGATGCAAGGAATATGGGAGTGGCTTATGTGCCATATAGAGCAGATGCAACCAAAGACAGATGGATAAATAATGCACCCTCTGAAAACAAGCGCGCATTTGCTTCGTGGTATATGAAACAATATATAAAGCACCCCCGTCAGATGATCTTGGCTTTTCTGGCACTTGATTATCCACTCTTGAGTGTAGATGTCGACACAATGCAAGACGAGAGTTTGCTTGTTTATCGCAATAATGTGCCTGTTAAAACAAATAAGGAAACCTTACAATCAGACGGTGCATCTGTTGCGGGCGATTCTGGTAAAAGCGAATATGATTTGTATATATCTTGCTATCGTTTCAACATTATAAGCAGAATATCGAATGCGTTTGATTCTGCCTATTTAAAGGTGGCTGAATCTTGCGCTGTTCTATTTTCTAAAGTGTTGTTTGCCACATGGATTCCGCTCTTTGTTGTTTTCTATGCACTTGGGCGAAAGGTGCGCAGCGTTGCTTATAATAGGAAACATGGCGGGGAAAATAAAACGCTTAAGGAAGCGAGTGCGCAAAACAAAAGCAATTCAGGGAGAAATAAGCGTTTGGTTTTGATTGCTGTGCCTGTTTTGCTATGCACTGCCACGCTTGCAGTGGGACCTATTGTGTTGCCAAGATATATGATTACTTCTGTTTACGTTGCACCTATCCTTTTGGCGATGCTCTTTGTGCCATCAAGAAAAAATGTTACAGAGCAGAATGCATCGAAAAGTTTACCAAAAAGAAAAAGGGCGCAAAAAAGCACCAACAACGCCCTAGCAAAAAGCCAACGTTAAAAAGAGGGCATATTTCTATCCGAAGTTCCCTTGCACATAATCGCGCGTTTGAGGGCAAGCGGCGTTGTTGAATATCACACTTGCAGGCGCAAATTCTATCAAGTCGCCCATTAGGAAAAACGCGCATTTATCTGCCACACGTTGAGCTTGTTGCATGTTGTGCGTGACCATCACCACGGTATATTTTTCTTTGAGTTGCGCCACTAAATCTTCGATGAGCCCTGTGGATATGGGGTCAAGCGCACTCGTAGATTCATCGAGCAAAAGCACCTCAGGCTTTACCGCCAAGGCGCGCGCAATGCATAGGCGTTGTTGCTGACCGCCCGATAGACCTAAAGCACTTTTCTTTAAGCGATCTTTCACTTCATCGAAAAGTGCTGCCCCGCGAAGCGATTCTTCGACTATCTCATCTAAGGCGGCGCGTTTCTTTACTCCGTGCACGCGCGGACCATACGCCACATTGTCATAGATGCTCATGGGAAACGGGTTGGCTTTCTGAAACACCATGCCCACGCGTTTGCGCAAGTCATATACGTCGCATGATTTGTCGTATATATCCGCGCCCGCGAATTCGACGAGCCCTTCTATCTTTATGCCCGCCACCTTGTCGTTCATGCGATTAAGTGTGCGCAAAAACGTAGACTTGCCACAACCCGATGGGCCTATGAGCGCGCTCACTTCGTGAGTGGGAATATCTATGCAGATGTCGTGGAGCGCATGATTGGAGCCATACCACAAGTTGAGATTTTCCACGTGAAAGGTGCATGTGTTTGATGTGTTTGTTGGGGCGTTCGTTGTGTGTGAGCTTGCCTTTGTGCGCGCGTCCGCGCGTGAGTTTACTGTATCAACCTCCGCACCCGCGTGTGAATTCGCTACCTCGACTCCCGTGCCCGTGCGTGAGCCCGTAGCCTCAACCTCCGCGCCCGCTGTGTAATCTCTTGCAGTCATATTCATGTTTCTATGCCCTCTTTTCTAGTTTAGAAGATGCCAAGTTGGCAAAAAAGTTCAGCAGAAGTGTCACTATCATCAGAATAGAAGCCAACGCGAATGCCACGTTCAACTGTCCGCGCTCGGTCGCATACACATAGAGTGCAACCGTGAGCGTGGCGCTAGATGATTGAAGCGCAGTCATGAAGCCGTTTAAGATTAGCCCAAACCCTGCGGTATATAAAAGTGCGGCACTTTCTCCCACGATGCGCCCTATCGCCAAGATGCACCCCGTCACAATGCCACTCACCGCGTTCGGCAGCACCACACACCTTATGGTGTGCCACATGCCTGCACCCAGAGCCAGCGACCCTTCGCGCAACTCTTCGGGCACGGTTTTTAGGCTCTCAAGTGTGTTAGAGATGATGGTGGGCAACACCATCACCACAAGCGTAAGCCCGCCTGCCAAGATGCCTGCTTGAAGCCCCAAAATCTGGATGAAGAATAGCATGCCCACAAGACCAAAGATGACGGAGGGAATGCCTGTGAGCGTTTCCACAGCAAATCCGATTGCGCGCACTATGCGCTGGTTGGTGGCGTATTCGTTGAGATACACCGCCGCACACACGCCCAAGGGAATGACTATCACCATGGCGATTATCACCAGATAGAGCGTGTTTAAAATGTTCGGCAAAATGCCTATCGTGTCGTGCACATAGCTCGACTGTGTGGTTAAGAATTCGGCTGTGATGTAGGGAATGCCGCGATAGAATATATAACCGATTATCGCGAGCAAAAGCACACACACAAGAGTCGCACTTAAATATACCAGCCCGCGCACAAGCGCGTTGCGCACGCGTCTGCGCACGCGGAAGTTTTTTGTGGTGTTTGCGATTGCGCTGCTCGCATTGTTCGCACTGTTTACGCTGCTTGCGCTGTTTGTGCTAGTTGCGCCCGAACTTGTGATTACCCGTGTGTTGCTTTCGCGCTGCTGTAAGCCACGCGCCGTTTGAACTACACCCATTATTTCTCCTCTCGTCTGGCAATTAAGTTGAGCACGACGTTCACCAGCACAATGAATACAAACAATACCAACCCTATACTGAAGAGCGCATCTCTGTGCAAGCTTCCGTAAGAGGCATAGCTCATTTCAGACACGATGGCGGTTGTGAGAAAACGCACTGAACCGAATAGTTCAGGCATGTTTGCCACGTTTCCTGCCACCATGATTATCGCCATGGCTTCGCCCAAGGCACGCCCCACGCCTTGGATGGTGGCGGCGGCAATGCCACTGCGTGCGGCATGTATCGACACGCGAAAATATGTTTCCACCTCTGTGGCACCGAGTGCGAGCGACCCCATTTCGCAATCGCGTGGCACGGCATCGAGCGCGGTGGTGGAAACGTTTATGATGTAGGGCAAAATCATGATGGTAAGCACTATGATGGCGGCCGCGAGTGTGGCGCCAGACGATAAATCGAAAAGCGCTTGGATGGCGGGCACAAGCACAATCATGCCCACCAGACCATACACCACACTTGGAATGCCTGCCAATAACTCCACGGCACTTCGCATAATGCGTCCCGTTTTCACTCCCGCAAATTTCGAGAGATAGATGGCGGTTAGAATGCCTATCGGAAGCCCCAGCACCACCGCACCCAGCGTGCCCCAAGCACTCGTGAGGATAAACGGCAGAATGCCGAATTGTTCTTGCGCGGGGTTCCACACCACACCACTCAAGAAATCGACGATGCCAATTTGCGCGATGGCAGGCACGCCTGAGATGATGAGATAGGCGGTGATGCCGATGACGAATGCCACGCAAAGAGCGCCGAAGCAGAAAAATATTCCGTGAAAGATGTTCTCGACGATGTTTTTCTTGTGCGCGTTGTGAGGGGTTGTGCTGTGAGAGGTTGACGTTGTGCTTGCGGTCGCATTTGCCATTATGCTTGTGTTGTGCGGGGTTGCAAGTGCTTTTGTCACCTTGTTCGCATTGTGGGATGTTGCGCTGTGCGGGGTTGCCGTTGCGCTTGCACCCGCTGCGCCCGCGCCTTTTGTTTGACTATTCATATTCGCCTTCGATTGTTTTCGATTGTCTAAGATTGCTTACGATTACCAACAATTATCTGCGTTCACTTAAATTTTCTTACGTTCACCTGTGATTACCTGCGATTACCTACGATTACCTACGATTACTCGCGCTCGCTTGCATTCGCTTGTGTTTGATTACATTCACTCGCGCTCGCGTAAGCTCATTTACGTGCACCTACGTTCACCCACCAAATTACAGCGAAACGTTTATTTACTCACAGGAATGGCGCCCGCTTTTTCGATGAGCGAGGAAGCTTGCGCGCTCATGGCGAAATCAAGAAACGCCTGCGCTTGTTCGGATAGTTGCGCGCTCTCAGACACTATCACGTTGAAAGGGCGCTGAATTTTATAAGTGCCATCGAGCACATTTTCCTCGGTGCATTCCACGCCTTCAACCTTGACAACTTTCACGTTTTGCTGCCCTTCAACGGAAGAGAGCGACGCATAACCAATAGCATTTTTGGAAGCACCCACCGCCGTGATAACCGCACCAGTAGAGGTGAGCTCTTGTGCAAGCTTGCATGAATCGGCGGTTTTCGTAATCGACTCAAAGCCATCGCGCGTGCCCGAGCCTGCCTCGCGCCCAACGCAAGAAATTTCCAAGTCGCTGCCGCCCACTTCTTTCCAATTGGTTACTTTGCCTGTGAATATGCTGCTTATCTGGTCAATCGTTAAGTTGTTAACGCCACAATTTGCATTCACAATTACCGCTATGCCATCAAGCGCTATCGTGTAACTCTTCAACCCCGTCTCACTCGATTTCAGCGCGCGCGACGAAAGACCCAAATCGCAGCTGCCATTTTTCGCGCTCTCTATGCCTGTGCCAGACCCCGTTGCATCATACGTTATCTTTGTGCCAGAATTTTCTTGCATGAATGCCTCTGATAAAACTCCGATTACTTTTTCCATGGAAGTGGATCCGTTGGTGGATATGGTGGTTGAACCTGCGGTGGCACCCGAGCCGCCCGCGTTGTTTCCCGAACAAGCACTAAGCGCAAACGCTCCGAAAGAAAGTGCACACACCAATAAGATGGCGGAAACTAATTTTCTCTTCATTTTTTGCCTTTCTTTTTTACTTCTAAATTTACTTTTAACTTTTGCTTGTGTTTTTGCGTGATTCGATTGCCCATCAACATGCCCTAGCAACTAACGTGCCACTTGCGATGTTAAATTTGCCATCACACATCACACATTTGCAGCATCTATATTTATAAAGTTGCTTTGAAAAGAAAGTGCGGCACACGTGAAAAGAAATTGCATTTATTTTGTAAACTTTTTGTCAAGTGGAAAAATCAAATAGAAACAGCAAGAAAAAATAGCGCTCCTTCATGCGGTGTAGTTAATCCTTAATGCGGCGCAACTAATCCTTCATGCGGCACAGTGCGGCTAATCCTTCATGCGGCGGAACTAATCATACATGTGGTGCAGCTAATCCTGCATGCGGTGCAGTTGAAAAAAGGCACGCTGTGCAATTTTGTTTTGTGTGTGAATTATTTACGTGCAAAATATTTCTAGAATAGTATAATGCGCTCGAATGCAAGCATGTGTGTTGATGCACGGCTTGCCTATATTATAAGCCGCTTGTAATTTAATAAACTAACAGTGTTACAAGCAAAGACAAAGGAGTTGTGATATGCAACAAAAATCGAAAACGACAGGACGTCATTACAGCCTATTTGAAAGGGCGGTAAGTCTTGCCACCGCTACCATCATGGCTTGCACCATGGTAGCATTGCCGAAAGGCGCAACAGAAAGTCAGGCTTGGGCAGATGGCGTTGACTCAGAAATCCCCGAACCTACAGCAGCCATGAGCACAGATAACTATGTTACTTGCGATGCGTTTCGTGCTGCAGAGCCTACTCCTGAGGTTTTGGGTCTTTCATCAAACTCCTATGACCCAAGCACTGGATGGACTCAAAATGTAAGTTGGAGTGCCCCTTTTGGATACATCATGGGCACAGGCTTAAACGAAAATCCTTCCCCTCGCGTATTCAACAAAGCTTCAAATTTGCTCTTCGAAAAGAATTACTCACCTTTGCCCATTGCAGCTAAATCTGATGATGGAAATACAGCTGCACGTCAAGGCGGCCCTATGGCTTCCTTAAACGCCTATTCAACGAATGATTACACCAAGGCAGTGTGGGATGGTTTGCCAGACGTTATCTTGGGAAACAACAAAGGCGTTGACTACAATTCTGCTGATTATGCCAAGGCTGCAGCTACAGCTAACAATAAATCAGACTATAAAACTTATGGTTATTATAAAGAAACAGATGGCAGCGTGTCGACCAACAAGGGTGTGGCTTTCGATTCCACTAACATCTACACCATGATAGACACTATGTACAACACGGCAACAGCTGCAAACTTGGCGGCAGCGGGCACTGGTAAACAACTTCGTTATGGTGACCCTGAAGACATTGCTATCAAATATGAACAATATACTCGTGGCATGCAAGGATATGTGCTCTCAAAGTTATCGACTGAAAACAAAGCTAAAAAGCAAGTGGCTTTGGTGAGCGACTATGATGAAACAAACCAAACCTATACACTTATAAAAACAGGCTTAGCCGAGGGCACTGCTACCGCTAATCGTTACCTAGAGGCGGTGCAAAACGTGGCAGTCAACATTGCTGATTCTCAGTCAGCAGAAACTGCAACTGCCACTGCAACAGATTTGGCAAACGTTGATCTTATAATGATCGGCAGCCAAGCACAGGGTGCAAAATCAACTTCTGAGATTTTGGAATCCATGTCGCAAGACTTGCAAAACAAGTGCTATTACGCAGAAGGCTCTCGTGGTGCTCTTTATGGCGTAGTGATGAACTCAACAGAAAATGCTCAGAACTTTGGTCGCATTTTGCCTATGCTCTATTCTGAATATCTGAGTCAATCAGACATGATTGCCTATTACTACAAAAACTTCTATCACTTGAAAGACGATAAATTGGCACACACCATCGCCAACGCTATGGATGGCGTGCGTAATGCTAAAAAAACAGGTGATAATGCAACACAGTGGGATGAATCAGATGTTAGTAATTACAACAATCAAACAACAGAGAACTTACTAAAAGAGGGCGCAAATTACATTAAAAGCAACAAGGACACTATTTCTGAGGATGTGTCTGAAAATTTGGTGTTGTCTGGAACTTTGACAAATGAGCTAAATAACACTTCAACAGCATATGCCACTGCAAAAGGTGGTCTTACATATAATGGTCAAGATCAAACAGAAGAATTCACTTGCGTTGGTTGCGAAGTCGTAGATGCCAGCAAGCTGACAGAGAC
>CAVEFW010000016.1:0-2962 GCA_963615035.1 Phocaeicola dorei | reverse complement strand
AGCCTGAACGTCACAGAGCCCAACTGGGTGAGCTAAGGGCGCGATAAAATTATCGCACACTTCAAACTTTCAAAAGTGCTCACACGCAATTCTCAAGCCTAGGAACCCCCGCTCCTAGGCTTGATTTTTCTTTACACAAAAAGATGATCTGCAACAATTCTTCTTTTTTCGATTTTGCAGATTAAAACTCCCGCTCGGGCTTAAATATGCCCGTGTGAAACTCAACAAACGCCTTAGATATTTTCTCTTTGCCCGCCTCTCCAAGCTCGCGAATTTACCAGCTTACCAGTTAAGGGCCTAAGGGCCCAAACAAGTTATGGGCACAACATATACGCCACCGTCTGTTTTATAAGCGTATTTACCCACGCCCACCAGCACCATAAGAAATGCTGGCTGTGGATTTTTGGCGACTTCGTTTCTCTTGATTTTGTCCGCAAGTCTAAGCAAATTTTTCTCACCCGCAGCTGCCTTGTTTGCTCCCAGCTTGACCTCGATTCCCGCCCATCTGCCATCGCGAAGTTCTATGATAACGTCAACCTCCAAACCGTCTGCATCGCGGTAATAATACAGCGGGCTGGTTTTTGCAAAAGGAAGCACAGATGCATACACCAGCAAATCCCTTATGCACATTTGCTCGAAGAGTTGCCCCGTGAGTTGCATATTTTTTAGAAGCAAAGCGTGATTCACCCCAAGAAGAGCCGCAGGGATAGACGGGTCTGCAAAATTGTAGTGCGGCTTTGCGCGAAGACGCTGAGGTGATTTTATGGGCGCATCCCATCCGCGCACTTCGTCAATTACGAAGCGACCAGTGAAATATTCAAGCAAGTTCCTTACGCGTCTTCTGCCAGTTTCTGTAACTCTGTCTTGCGTGAGGAAGTTCATGTCTTTGACAAGGGTGTCTATCTTTGGAGCACTGCCTATGTTTCTGGCTAGCGATTGCAAAAACCGCTCTAGATCGTTGGGCGTTTCGGGGGCTGTGCTGTCTTGAGAATTAACAAGTGCATCTATGTATTGCATGACAACGAGCGCGGCATCGTCTATGTTGTAATCTGCAGCACCTGGCCAGCCTCCGTGGCAGATAAATTTTGTGATGTCTGTAATGTCAATTGGGTTTGTTGTTGATTTGCTAGGTTGCACTGATTGTGTAAGCTGCGTGTTCGACGCGGAAAGCGAGGGAGCAAATTCGCCATTGAATAGGGCAGACAGAGAAACCTCACCACTAGATTTGCCAGCCTCAAAAAGTGATAAGGGCCATAGGCGCAAACGCGAAATCCGCCCAGCACCTGAATGAGCAACAGCATCTTTAGCTGGACACGAAGACCCTGTGAGCAGATACATGCCGCGATTATCTGCGGATGCATCCACGCTTCTGCGAACAGCATCCCAGACTGGCGGCACGAGTTGCCATTCGTCTATTACGCGCGGTTTTTCTCCACGCAAGATTACTTCCGGCGACATCTGGGCTATTGTGCGCGTTTCGGTGTCGTCTAAGTTGCAACTGCTTTTAGCATGTTCGAGCGATAGCCTGGTTTTGCCCGACCACATTGTGCCTGTAACCTCGATTGCACCGAATACTTTTAGGTGGCGTTCTACGACTTGGTCGAGTAATCTGGGGATATATTTTTTTGATGGCGACATGTGATGAGACCTTTCAACTGCGTTTATGGTTGCGTGGCGCACGTTGTTGTGTTTTACGTGCGTGATCTGCGATGCGTTTACGTGATGTGTGATGTTCTGCTTGGTGTGCTGTGCGCGGCGTTTGCGGTGTGGTGTATGGCGTGTTGCATGCTGCACTGCTTGCGGTGCGGTGCGTGTTGAATGCTGCGTTGTTTGCGGTGCGTTGTGTGTTGTATGCTGCACAATGTGTGATGGGGAAATTGTAGCGCAAAACTGGGGAAAATGTAGTGAAATTTTGAGAAAAATATCGCCGGCTTACTGACCTTTATAGTTCAACTGCTATTTCCACCTCTCCGCTCATGAGTTTGGGCAGCAAGGTGTCGCGCAAGGCAGCAAGGGCGCAGGATTCATAGTTGCAATATAGCCTAGAAGCTATATAATTAAAGCCGAGGTTGAACTATGTGGAACATTGACTATACATATATCGAAAACTGGCTCGACACCTTAAGCAATGAGGCGGTCGCGATGATATTTGCGGCACTGGAGCATTTGCAAAAAGAAGGTCCGAATTTAGGCAGACCTTTAGTTGACAGCCTTTCGGGTTCTCAAATAAAGAATCTAAAAGAATTGCGACCAGCATCGCCAAAGGATTCTGAGATTAGGATTATATTTGCGTTTGACCTCAAAAGATGCGCCGTAATGTTGTTGGGTGGCGACAAGGCGAAGGGCAAAAACAATAAAACCAAGTGGTCACAGTGGTATAGAAGAGAAATACCTAGGGCAGAAAAGAAATATAGAGAACACCTAAAGCGAATTGGAGAAGAAGATGACTAACTTGAACGCATATTTAAAAGCGCGGGGAATAACAGAAGAGCAAATGCAAAAAGCAAGAAAAAGCACTCAGGCAGCAATAGACGCATACACCCTAAAAGAGGCTCGCAAGACCTCAAACATGACACAAGTTCAAGTTGCTCGCAAAATTGGAGTTTCTCAAAATAGAGTTTCTCGCATAGAAAACGGAGACATGAACGCGATGAGCGTGGATTCGTTGAGACAATATGTGACAGCTTTGGGCGGAAAGCTCACACTTGTGGCAGACTTGCCAAGCGGCAAGGTCACGCTAGTTTAAGAGGTTACCCTCTATCTTCACATCCCCGCTCATGAGTTTGGGCAGCAAGGTGTCGCGCAGAGTGGCAAGCTTTTCGGTTTCTTTGTTGTTTCTTTGAATTAACTGTAGGATTTTCTTAGCAAAACCTCCAAAGTCTACATATGAATTCATGTTAAAGTTGAATTCAAATTTGGTGATGTCACCCTGAACGATGTAAGGAATTGAAGATCCGTGAGT
>CAVEFW010000015.1:0-2042 GCA_963615035.1 Phocaeicola dorei | reverse complement strand
CCCAGAAGGGGGCGCTCAAAGCACGGTTCCAAGTGCTTTTCGACCCCCTTCTGGGACTCCTGAGTGTTCTGGTTGCAGCACGCCCGCGCCTTCAAAAACTAAGGCTGCGTTCGTGTCGACGAATTCAATCTGTCAGGGCGAACAGGTTGCAAACGTCTGGAAGCCTATTTTTAATGCAGGCTTTCACATCGACTTTGCGCATAACACCTTTCGATGGTCAAACGAATCCAAAGATCAAGCGCACGTGTTTTGCGTCATTGTGGGTTTTTCAAAGCAAAATGTCGAAAAGCGTCTTTACTTGCACAAAACGCCAGACGAAGAGGCAACAGAAATTAAACCATCGAATATAAACGCCTATCTTGTAGATGCCCCAGACGTGTTTATCTGGAATATTTCTAAGCCTGTGTGTAATGTGCCAAAAATGGGCATTGGTAACAAGCCAATTGATGGCGGGTTTTATCTTTTCAAAGAAAAGGAAAAAGAAGATTTTATAAAGTCCGAGCCAAAGTCGGAAAAATTCTTTAGACCTTGGATAGGTGGAGACGAATTTATTCATGCAAAAAAACGTTGGTGCTTGTGGCTAGGTGATGCAACACCAGTTGAACTCCAGCAAATGCCAAAATGCCTCGAGCGAGTTCGTGCAGTTAGAGATTACAGGCTCGCATCTAAAAGCAAGCCGACTCAAAAACTTGCAGATAAACCGACGCGATTTCATGTAGAAAACATGCCGAAAGGAACATCTATTGTGGTTCCAAAAGTTTCGACATCAAGACGCAAATATATCCCTATGGGTTTTGTTGATCCTTTCAGTCTTTGTAGTGACTTAGTAATGTTAGTACCAAATGCAACACTTTATCACTTTGGAATTTTGCAATCTCTATTTCATAATGCTTGGGTTAGGTTTGTTTGCGGTCGTCTTGGAGATGGTTATCGCTATTCGGCGGGGATCGTCTACAACAACTTTCCGTGGCCGGGGGTGGCGGCGGATAATATAGAGGTGCTGGTTGAGGATTGCGTGGCGCTGGGGGAGAGAGAAAACATCGAGGCGTGCGCGCGGGCGGTGTTAGATGCGCGAGAAAAATATATCACGCAGGCAAAAGAGGCGGGGCACACATGTTCGCTGGCAGATATGTATGACCCCGACAACAGTTTTTTATATCCTGAACTCACTCGCGCACACGATGCGCTCGATAAAGCGGTAGAGGCGGCTTACCACGTAAATTTCTCAGGCGACGAAGAAAAAATAGTCGCACACCTCTTTTCTCTCTATGAACAACTCATGCATAACTAACGCGCCTCTTTTCGCAGTTCGCGACTTTGTTTTTCTTGCCGCTTTATATTGAACGATGCTGGTTTCGCTATCCCCTAATGCGCGGCTGGATTGTGAGTTCGCTGGTTAAATAATCGGCTAAAATAAAAAACGCATCAGCAAAGTTTGATTGTGGGCAGTGCCTTCTTAACAAGGAAGGAGGTGTTGCCTATGTTCGATTTTTTAATAATTGCAGCAGCAATCGCAACGATAGCAAGTTTCTTGCTCGAATTGCATCAAGAAATTCGACGAAAGCAAAAGAACAGTAAAGGTAAAAAGAAAAAGAGCCAGCGGTAACTGGCTCTGAAAATCTATTACCGGCACTGCCCGCCCAGTCTTTACCCTCGGGCTTTGCTGGTGTGTTCATTTTAATATCTCAAGACCGACTAAGTCAACGATAATTTTTCCCTTACTTGCTTTATTGCTTGCTAATGCGCGGCTGGATTGTGGCTCTGCTGATTAAATAATGGGCTAAAATAAAAAACGCATCAGCAAAGTCCGCTTGCGGGCGGTGCTCTTTGAGTAAAGGAGCGTCGCTTATGAATGAAATTCTTTTTGCCTTGGCAACCTTTGCCAAAATTGGAAATTTAATTTTCCAAGTATGGAAATATAAGCAAGAAAAACGGATGATGAAGGGAGACGAAGTCGGGACTGGCGGCAACCAGTCCCACTAAATCACTTGTACCTGCACCGCCCGTAAGCCGTTAACATAAGACGGGCTTTGCTGGTGTGT
>CAVEFW010000014.1:0-5197 GCA_963615035.1 Phocaeicola dorei | reverse complement strand
CGCCCACGCTATCCAAAGGCGATCTGTTGGTTGTCAAGCAAGCAGATTCGTATGCGGTGGGCGATGTTGTGGTTTATCAATCGTCTGGAGGGCTTGTTGTTCACAGAATTGTGATTATGAACGAAGACAGCGTTACAACGAAAGGAGATGCCAACAATTCGCCAGATGTGCCTTTTTCTTATGGGAACATAAAAGGCGTTGTGTTGGTGAGCATTCCTTTAGTTGGATATGCCATAGATTTTTTGAAGACGCCAGTGGGAATAGTTTTGATATTGGTTTGCGCGATAGGTTTGGTGGAGATGTCGCGCCGCAGGAAAAAAAGAGAGATAGATTTGGATAGCGAAACACAAAAAAACGTCATGCGGCGAGAGATTGAAAGCTTGAAAGAACAGATGGAAAACAAGCGTTGAAGTTTGCGTTGACGTTTGACGTCGGTGATTGCTTTGATGTTTGCGCTGATGTTTGATGTTGATGCTTGACGTTGATGTTTGCGCTGAGAGCCGTCGGTTTTCACTTTGGGCTTTCACTTTGCACGCATTAAAAACGTATGACCCGAAGTGGTGAATGCGCTACAATATTTGGGATTTGCAACATATTAAACGGCTTGAAAACTGTGAGTAAGATAGAAAAATAGTAAAGCAACGCGCACGCTTGGTTCAATTTTTTAGGGCGCGTGCGAGGTTAGCAGAAAAAGTAAAGACAAAGGAGAAGCTAATGGCCAATCAAAATGTGCCGATAAGTGCCAATAGAAAAAAAACGCCTTTGCAGCGCGTATATATCACGCTGGCCATATTGCTTTTGTTGGTGGCGGGTTTGGCCATCATTGCAGCCACACCGCTTGCAAAATATACAACTCAGTCTGCTTATTCAGACAGTGCTCGTGTGGCGCATTTCTCGGTCAGTGCCACATCCACTCAAACCGACACAGATTTCACGCTGGATGCAGACAATTTGACTAAAACATATGCTTTTACGGTGACAAACGCCGATGGAGACAAGTTGAGAAACGAAGTTGCCACAAACTATGACGTTGTTCTCACTTTGCCTGCAGACATCTTAGGCCTCACTCCCACGCTTACAAATGGCACAAGCTCTATAGAGGGTGTGCCTTCCAGCGATAAAAAAACATACACTTTTAAAGACGCGGGCACATTTAGTTCCGATGAAGCAAAGGTGGACAATCTGGTGTTAACTTTCACGCTAGACCCGAACAACGCCGACAATGGCTCTTGGGGAGGCATCACACTTGATGCCGTTGCAACACAACAGGACTAGGAGGGTGTTTGTTATGACGAACACAAATAACTTCACTTGTTTTTTAAGACGCCACGCCGTTGGCATATTGGTGTTGGCCATCATTATTGCCGTGCCATTTGGTGCTGCGTGGGCAAAATATGTGAGCACGCAAAACTTGAGCAGTGGCATAAAGGTGACCATCGATTTGGATTATACGCTTGACCAAACTAAAACTCAGGCGGCTCTTCAAGCTTTGACGTCGGGTGAAACTCCGAGCACTGCATCTCTGAGCGACATTGGCTCTGCGCAAACTGGCACGGTTGGTTTGGCTAGTTCGGCTGGCGCGGCGACGGCTCGCACAAATGGCACACAGGGCACACAAAACACGTTAAGCGAAACAAACGCGATAAACGACGACATCGCATTCAGCACAGCTGTAAACGATGTTTATTACAACGAAGCAACCGATGTTTCTGTGAGCGCAAACAACACAAAGCCTGTCAATCTATATTTTGTTACAGGAAATGACACACGCATAAAGAATTTAGTTTCCCTGACCACCAGCGGCATTCAGACAACAAATTCTGGAAAGATTGGCGTGTTCCAGAGTGGTGAAAACATATATATAGCACCCATGAATTCAGATGGCACACCAGCCAAAAACTCTAAGGTAATCTATGCTCCATCAGATTCATCGAACTTGCTTGCGGGCGACAATACAAACGCCGACAACAGAACAATCAAAACGATGGATTGTTCAAACTTGGACACATCGAAAACAGAGAACATGATGGGAATTTTTTCCTATACTGGTTTAACGACGCTCACCTTGGGCTCGCACTTCGACACATCAAAAGTTACCAACATGTCTTCCATGTTTGCGAACAGCGAAGCACTCACAACTCTTCCGATGTCTAGCTTAAACACATCCGCACTCAAAGACGCATCAAACATGTTTGCGGGTTGCACTGGGCTAACATCTATCAACTTAAGCAATTTCACCACCAGCCAGGTTACAAACATGTCTGGCTTGTTTGCGGGCTGCTCATCGCTTGGCAGCATAGACGTGTCAACATGCAATACAGCGAAAACAACAGACATGTCAAACATGTTTAATGGGTGCGAAGCTATTGTTTCTCTCGACCTGACCAGCTTTAACACAACGGCTGTCACAGATATGTCTGACATGTTTACAGATTGCTCTAAGCTTGAAAAAGTAACGCTGGGGTCATCGTTTAAGTTTGTGGGCACAGATGGATATTTACCAGAAACTTCTTCTGCGGACGTTCCTGGCGCCAACGGCATGTGGTATGAAACACAGAGCATGGTTGAATACATTCCAGCCGAATTGGCAGTGTTGCAAAACGCAGGCGGTGTTGCTCACGTGTTCAGGGCAGCTCAAGATTACACGATAGACACGCAGGCTTTGCATCAGGCATTAGCCACGGTTGGAACAAGCAATTCAAAAACGCTCAAGTTTGTGAAGGGCAACGATGCAAACATCTCAAGCTTGACTTCATCTGTTGAAGCTGGAGTTCAAAACTCCGACTCAGGAAAAATTGGCGTGTTCGTAAGCGGCAACACCATCTATGTGGCGCCGATGGACGACGACAAAACGCCGGTGAAGATCGCAAAGGTTACACATGCGCCACAAGATGCTTCCAATTTGTTGAATGCCGAAGAGATATTTGGCAACGCCTCAGATGCTTTTGCAAGCATCGATTGTGAGAACTTAGACACGTCTAAGACAGACAACATGAGCTATATGTTCAGCGGAAACACAGCTCTCACATCGCTTAGCATTTCAACGCTAGATACCAGCAAAGTTGCAAACATGGCATCGATGTTCGCGGGTTGCGAAAAACTCTCAACTCTGAATCTGTCGAATTTCAACACAGAAAACGTTGAAACACTAGAGGCAATGTTTAGCAACTGCAAAGCTTTGTCTGGTGTTACGTTTGGAAGCGCATTTGACACCGAAAAGGTTACCAACATGGGCTCGATGTTTAATGCGTGTGAGGCTTTGACGTCGGTTGATGTGTCAGGTTTCAACACGTCTGCTGCAACAGATTTAAGCTATATGTTCAACGGTTGCTCAGCCCTCGGTGCGCTGGATTTATCGAACTTTGCAACAACAAGTGCGACCAACATGAAAGCAATGTTTGGTGGGTGCACATCGCTATCAACGCTCAATATATCATCGTTTAACACTGCTGCTGCCACATCCACAGAGGCCATGTTTGAAAACTGTTCATCTCTGGCAACGCTTGAGTTGCCTGCCACATTCACAACGTTGCAGGTAAACAACATGTCAAGCATGTTTGCTGGTTGTTCAGCCCTCACATCGCTAGATGTGTCTGGTTTCGACACGGCAAACACAGAAAACATGGCGTCAATGTTCAGCGGTTGCTCTGGTTTGAGCGAATTGAATTTGGCGAATTTCAACACTCAGTCGGTCTCTAGCATGGGTGGCATGTTTGATGGCTGCTCTTCTTTGGGCAGCGTAACTCTGGGCGCAAACTTCAGCTTTGTTGGAAGCGATGGATATCTGCCCGTGCCAGACACAACCAAGTTCCCAGGAGCCAACGGAAACTGGTGTGAAACATCTACGATGAATGAATATTCGCCTGAAGATTTGGCAACATATCAAAACAGTGAAAACTCTGCTCACACATATCAAGTGGCGATAGGTTATGTGCTAAATAAAGATGCTTTACACAGTGTATTGCAAAGCTTGGCATCAAGTGCCCCAGAAACGCTTGCGATTGTTGCAGGCAGCGAAGTGCCAGCAGGTCTTACAAGTTCAGGCAACGTGCAAGATGATAACTCTGGAGAAATAGGCGTATATTACGATGCAACCACATCAACAATCTATGTTGCGCCAAGCGATAGAACTGACAGTGTTAGTGTTGTGTATGCTCCAGCCGATTCATCATATCTATTTGCTGGCTGTGGCGGCACTGGCGGGACGCAGGAAGCAGGTAAAACAGGGCTAAAAGGCATTCTAAAGAGCATAGATCTGTCTAACTTTGACACGTCTAACACTACAACCATGAGCCATATGTTCTATTACTGCAACACTGTTGCAACGCTTAATTTAGGTCAGAACTTCAATACAAGCAACACAGATAATCTTAATAGGATGTTTGCTTATTGCAAAGCTGCACAAAGCATCGATATCAGCGGCTTTAACACATCGAAAGTGACAGACATGGGCGGGATGTTCCAGAATTGCAATGCTGTAGCCAGTCTAGATTTTTCTAGCTTTGACACCAGCGAAGTCACAAAAATGGATTACATGTTCAATAGTTGCGATGCCCTAACAACGCTTGACCTGAGCAGCTTTAACACGGCAAAATCGCCGTCGATGAATTTAACTTTCTATTATTTGACCAATATTGAATCGGTCACACTAGGTGAAAATTTCAAGTTTAATCCGTCTAGCACAAACTATCTGGTTGGAGGCGATGCGACCAATAGTTACACTTGGATATATGATGGCGTTTCATACACGCCCGCACAACTTGCAGCGTTCCACAACTCAAACCCAGCAAAGCGCACTTATGCAAGAAGCGCATAAGGCGCGTGTAAGGACATGTAAGGGGCATATAAGAGGCATGCAGGGGACATGCAGGTGGCATGCAGGGTGCTTGCAGGGGCTAGTTTCCCCAACTTGTTTTCGCAATAGCTCATCTTTATAGGAGATATATGAAATTAACAACTGAACAGTTGGATCTGTTGACCGCGCAATTTAAAACGTTGAAAGAAAAAAGCCCGTTTTATGCGAAAAAATTCGCAGACATAGATGTGGCAGGCGTGCGCACGCAAGAAGATTTCGAGTCGCTTCCCTTCACTGAAAAGGCAGATTTGCGGCAGGCCTATCCGCTCGGGCTGGCGGCAGTGCCGAAGGACAAAATCGTGCGCATACATAGCAGCTCTGGCACCACGGGCACGCCTGTAG
>CAVEFW010000013.1:0-9420 GCA_963615035.1 Phocaeicola dorei | reverse complement strand
CGCGTGTTGTTCTCTATTGCAGGCGGCACAGATCTCACGTTGCAAGAAGTGGCGGAAGCTGCACAAACAGTCGAGTCTTGCGCAGATGAAAACGCAAACATCATATATGGTCAGATCGTCGACGAAGACATGGCAGATGCTGTGCGCATCACTGTGATTGCTACAGGTTTTAAATCGGCGGATTCTGGTGCATCGCAAATGTCTGCCATTACAGGAGTTTTTGGCTCACCAGAGCCTCCTCGTCCGACTGCGGGGTCTATCATTCCACCTAAGTCGAATAACAACGCACAGCAACGATCAAGTGCAACATATGGGAACTCTTCAATATATAGTGGCAATTCAACATATTCAAACACATCTTCACGTGCGGCAAGCGAAGATTTCATCCCAGATTTTCTGAAACGCCACTAAATTGCAAAACCGATGACCAAAATAATATAGGTAAGGCTTTAAGGGGCAAAAATGGCAGTAATAGAAGGAAATCTTGTTGCAAAAGACATGAAAGTTGCCATAGTGGCGTCTCGCTTTAACGAATTTATAGTGGGGAAATTGCTTGAAGGTGCAACTGATTGCTTTCTTCGCCATGATGGAAGTGCGGAAAATCTAGATGTGGTCTGGGTGCCTGGCGCCTTTGAAATTCCTTTTGTTTGCAACCGTTTGGCGAGTGTCGAAAAATATGATGCTGTTATAGCTCTTGGCGCGGTTATTCGCGGAGACACCAGCCACTACGATTTAATTTGCAACGAGGTTGCAAAAGGTGTGGCAAACGTTGGTTTGCAAACGGGCGTGCCTGTGATTTTTGGAGTTGTTACGGCTGACACAATAGTTCAAGCAATTGAGCGTGCGGGCACAAAAGCTGGCAACAAGGGATACGACGCTGCGATGAGTGCCATAGAAATGGCAAATCTCATGAATGAACTGCCTAGTTAAAATATTTCTTTTCGCACACTATGCATTTTCAAGCACTAAAGTGTGCGTTTTTTTGTAGTAAGTTTGCTATAAGGGGTTTTTATGGCAACAATTTTTTTTGATTACGATGGCACATTGCACGACACAATGCGCATCTATGCTCCTGCTTGGCGTGAAGGCTTTTCAAAGTTGGCCAAAGAAGGCGTTTGCGACCCTCCAGATGTCACAGATGAGTGGATAAGTAAAGGCTTGGGGTTAAACGTGCGCGAAATGTGGGAAACGATGATGCCGCATATTCCAGAGAAATATTGGATGCCTACATCTAAGTATATTATGCATGTCATGGATGAAATGCTTGAGGGTGGAAAGGGCAGTCTTTTTGTGGGCATTCCAGAAGCACTCAGTCAACTAAAAGCAGATGGTCACACTCTTGTGTTTTTGAGTAATTGCGGCACAGAATATATGCAAAAACACAAGGAAGTCTATAAATTAGATGCTTGGATCGATTATTTTTATTGCGCACAAGATTTTCCAGGAAAACAAAAGTGGGAGATCTATGCAGAAGTTGCGCCTCAGTTTGAGCGTCCACACATAATGGTGGGGGATAGAAAAAAAGATATGGATGTGGCCAAGCATTCGGATTGTTTGGGCGTGGGTTGTTTGTGGGGATATGGCGGTGCTGAAGAGTTAAGCTGCGCCGATGTTTTGTGTAAAAGCCCAGATGAGTTGGTTGCAACTATAGATAAGTTATTGCAGTCAGCCTTAGATTAAATATCGTTTTGACTTAAGCTGTAAAGGTTGCCATTGCAACAGATGCAAGTGCGATTATCACGCCTGTTATTGATTCCCCGCCTAAAAACCCTGCTGCAACATAGTCTGTGCCTTCTGGCCTTTTCATGAAGTGCTGTGCGATTTTTTTGATTATGAGAGCCACTATGATTGTGAGTGAATATGTGAAAGGCAGATAGATGCCTATTCCTACTGTGATTACAGGCAAGCCCAAAAGATAGAGTGCGCAAATTGCAACAGCACCAATCACGAAAGCGGGCATGTTTGGGATGCCTGAGATCATCGTGGCCACCACTTCTGCTTGTGCTGCCACAAATTGTTTGCCTGTGCCGAATGCGTCTGTGCCAAATGCGCTTACAAGCAAACAGAGCACAAGTGCGCTTACTATGGCGCCCACAACCCCGCCTGCAGCTTGCGCTATCCATTGTGCGCGTGGTTGTGTGCCCAGCATTTTGCCAGCCTTAAAATCGTTCATAACATCGCCCATAAGCCCACATGCCACGCTCACCACAGCAGCTATAAAGAAAAGTTGCACTTGTGGAGTGTTAGACAGCGCAGCCACCACCAACAAGACCATCACACCAAAGACTTCCATAGGGTTAATGCCGCTCTCACCCACGCTTTGTGCAGACATAGAAACTGTTAGAAACGTGAGGATCACGACTATTATGCAGGCAGCGGGCCCGAGTTGTAAGGCAAAGCAAAGCACTGCAGCCACGACAACAGCAATTATGCCTGCCATGACAAGCAATTTTTTTGTGATTGAAGGGGCGTTTTCAGCTTTTTCCCGTGCTGTTTTAGCGCGTTGATTTGCGAGGGCGTTTTCGCCAGTTGTTTTGGCTTCATTAGATCCTGTGCGGTCAGCGCAATGGTTTTTGGAATGATGCTGTGATGATTGCGATTGTTTTGCCGAGGGCATAACAAAGCTTTTAGCTTTGTCGCGCTGCCTTTTTGAGGTGCCAAAAGTGTTGCCCCTGAAGGCAAATTTAATGATTACGGCAACGCCGCAACCTATCATGGCCCCCATTCCAAGTGAACTTTTGATGCCTTGAGCGGTGGCAATGTCCCAAAGCCCCGCAGCAGATCCGCCGCATACAACCAAGAAATCACCTATAACACCGCCAGCAAACCAAGCAATCGCAGCACTCGTTCCGATTAAAAACCCAACGCCTATCATCATGGGAGAGTTTATGATGCCAAAGGTAACACCTGGAATGCTTGTTGTTGAAAATAGAGTGGCTGGAAGAAGTGCTAGCCAATCACGCAGGGCGGCAAACACGGCAGCAAATCCCATGCTGCCGAACACCTGAGCTGCCTGTTTACCGCCGCTTTCTGTTGCTTTTAGTGCGTGCGCAGCCGAAGCTCCTACAGGATATGATAAGTTATCTTCGTCGATGAAACGTTTGCGCAACAAAGCGGTGTATGCAAGGCCTAGGGCGGTGCCGCACAGTGCGATAATCACAACCTGAAACACATCGATGTTTGTTTCGGGGTGCAAAATCCAGATGCCAGGAATGGTGAATGCCAGCCCGCCGCCAATCATCGCACCTGCACTCATGGCTGTATGTGTCACGTTTACTTCGTTTAGATTGGTTTTGTTTTTGCGGAAAAGTTTCAACAAAAACAAAGAAATCATTGCAACAAACACGATCGGCCAAGGAAGAGAGCCCATCTTTACAGCGCAATACACCGAGGCAGCCGATATAACAACAGACCCTGCGCATCCAATAATCAAAGAGCGCGGGGTCAGTTCGTTTTTTATATCGCCTGTGTTGTTGTTTTTGCTTGCACTTTGCGTGTCTTTTAGGTTGTTGTTGCTAGAGTTTTTTGAATTTTGGCTTGGTTGATTTTTTGTTTTGTTGATTAAAGTTATATTCGACTGCACGTTACCTTACGCCTTTATCACTATTGTTGTTTGCTTTTGTTTACTTTGTTGGAGCGGCAATCGCCAGCCCTAAGATTGACACACCAGAAATAATCATGCTAACGCCAAAGACTATGCCCATAAACGCAATAAGCACAACAGGAGACGCAAAGCAAAGAATGCCCGCAATAATCATCAATACGCCTAGCACCAACACGATGCCCCAGCTGCCAGTTACTTGTTGAATTTCTTGTTGTGCGATTGATTCGCGCATGCTATTTGGGTTATATGACGTGGTTATTTGTTTGCCGAAATCGCGCAATCTGAGCGCAGACATGATGCGCACAACGCCTCCAACCACCAGCCATATGGCAAAGATGTAAGACATAAGTGTTGCTGTTACAAGCCCTGCTGCCATGAAGTTGCAGCAAAGCAAGATGACGCCCAAGATAACAGACACGATGCCGCCAATAATTCCCCAAGGGTCACTTACTCCCATTTTGCGTTCGTTGTTCCAAGAATAAATTTCTCCAACGCCTCCAATTACCATGGAAATTCCCACGATGATAACGAACATGCCAGCAAGCGATACTTGAGCTTGCACTGGCTGCATGCAAGCATATATGCCTGCAATAATCACTATTGCTCCTAGTATGCATGTAATAATTTTTTGGAACATGATAGTCTCTTTCTATTTTTTTTGTTTTTTTATTTTGTTTAGTTGATTTATTGAGTTTTGCAAATCTAAATTTTCTGGGCTGAGCAGTTTAATAAATCTGTAAATTATTGCACGTTTGCAAACACAGAAGGCTCGTTTGAGCTTGGTTGTGCACCCGCTGCCCCGCCTTGGTTATTAGTTGCACCGTTCAAATTGGCGTTTGCGTTTGGCGTGTTGATATTATTGTTTTCTTTGCTTATTTTGCGAGCTTGACCCATGTTTACTGCCGATATGATAAAGAGTATGCAGCGAACAATTGCGCCTTCACAAAAGCACAGCACAGCACTGATTATTGCAAACACAAAAGCCACCATGTTGTTCTTCGGGCGTTTTGAATACATTATTCCCAGAATGCAAGCTGCCAGCACGAATAGGTTAACAATTAACAGAGCAACAAGAACACCGTAATAGATTGCCATTATTAAATCAATGCTATCATTCAATAGATTTTCACTGCCGTTATCTCCCATATATCTGCTCATGAAAGACAATGAATCGTCTGGGACTTGCGCTACAGTGTTGCGTAATGTTTTTATTTGATCTGCAGTTATCGAAGAGTTAGCACCAACTAATGCTTGTATATCAGCGTCTGATAGATTTTCAACAGAGTGTTTCATTTCTATAAATTGATTGTAGTCATATTTTTTCAAGAAATCATAAATCCCTGAAATATCGCTCGTTGATGCCATGTTCAAAAATTTTGCAAATTCAGCTACGTTTGTATCATTCGAGTTTTTAAGTGCTTTAGCTATGGCTGCTGTGTCTGCATTGTCGCTGTTTATATTTGTGTCAAAAAGTGCTTGTGTTAAATATGCACTTCCTATGTTCTGGCTAAAACCAGCACTTGTGGTCAACCCGCTTTTGTTGTCTTCAAATGCGCTTTTCACTTGGTCTCCCGACGCAAGCAGCCCCACAATGCTCAAAAGACACAATATTGTAAAAACAATAGATGCAATGCTTAAACCTTTAACAGCACTAGCTTTTTTTCGTAACTGAGTTTGAATGTTCATTTTTTCTCCTTGTTAGCCCATCAATTTCGAGATTTTGTTAGCAAGCGTCATGGTGTCATTTACTGGCAAGCCTTCCACTAACAAACTCATATCGAGCAACAGTATAGCATAGTCGCCCACTTTTTCTTTTTCTCCAGCGTCAGAGGCGCGTTTTAGCGCTTCAAACACAGGGTGTTTTGCATTCAGCTCTAAAACACGTTTCACGCTGAAGGCGGGCGCACCTGGCATCTGTTTCATCACGTTTTCCATGCCAAAACTCATAGGGCCATCTGCTGTGACACATGCTGCCATATCTTTTTCGCTGTTCAGGCGCGTAGACACAACCACTTTTTCAACATCGTCGCCCAATGCCTCTTTCATGGTTTCAAGCATTTCTTTGTTGTCTTCTTCCGTGGCACGTGCAGCATCCTTTTCCTCGTCTGTGGCAACGTCTGTATCAGCAGATGCAGCATTTTTAAATTGCGTGTCTGCATAACTTCCCAACATGGTGAGGCAAAAATCATCCACAGTTTGCGTGCAGAGCAAAACGTCGAACCCTTTGTTCAAAAGACCCACAACCGCAGGCATCTTCGACATTTTGTCTGCGTCTTCGCCAGTGTTGTAATATATGGCGTCTTGTCCCTCTGGCATGGCATCTAAATATTCTTTAAGCGTTACCATTTTTTCAAGTTTTGCGGAATGGAACATGAGCAAATCTTCCACCGTGTCTCTGCAAGCACCATAGGAGTGATAGATGCCAAATTTCATCACCTCGCCAAATTCTTCGTAAAAGCCCTCATAAGCCTCGCGATCTTCTTTTAGCATGTTGGTAAGTTCAGCCGTAACCTTTTTCTCGATGCGTCGCTCGATAGCTTTTAGTTGGTGATTTTGTTGAAGCGTTTCGCGTGAGATGTTCAGCGTTAAGTCTTGCGAATCCACAACACCACGCACAAATCCATAGTGTTCTGGAATAAGGTCTTCGCAGTTTTCTTGGATGAGCACGTTGCTGCTGAAAAGCTGCGGGCCGCGTTTGAAGTCGCGCGTAAACAAATCATCAGGTGCTTTTGCGGGAATGAAGAGCAGCGCATCATAGTTCAGGCTGCCCTCAGCGTGAAATGAAATCGTGCGCAAAGGGTCATGCACATCATGAAATTCGCTGGTATAGAAATGGTTGTAATCTTCATCGCTTACATCTGATTTGCGTTTCTTCCAGATGGGCACCATGCTATTTATGGTTTCCGTTTCCGTGTAATTTTCCCACTCGGGCACATAATCGTCGCCCGCATCTTCTGGTTTTGGCTTTTGGCGACTCTTCGTTACTTCCATAATCACTGGGTAACGCACATAATTGCTATATTTTTTTACGAGTTCTTGCAATTTGTAGTCGTTTAGAAAAACGTCGTAATCTTCTTCATCGGTGTTAGGCTTTAGGTGCATGATCACATCGGTGCCATTGTGTGTGCGTGTGGCAACGGAAATGGTATATCCTCGCACGCCATCGCTTTCCCATTTGTGCGCCTCATCTTCGCCATAAGCACGCGACACGACTTCCACGCGCTCGGACACCATAAAGCAAGAATAAAAACCTACGCCAAATTGACCGATGATGTCCACCGCATCGCCTTGATCTTCTGCGTTTTCGCTTTTGAAAGATTGCGAATCGGAATGTGCGATAGTGCCTAAATTTTTGTCGAGTGCATCTTTGTTCATCCCGATGCCGTTGTCTGACACAGTGATGGTGCGAGCTTCTTTGTCGTATGAAATGTTTATCTTTAAGTCGTCATTGTTAATTTTCATATCTGTGTCTGTCAGGCTTTTGAAATGCAATTTGTCTGTAGCATCTGATGCGTTGCTGATAAGTTCGCGCAAGAAAATTTCTTTGTTGGTGTATACGCTATTGATCATAAGGTCGAGCAGTTTTTGGCTTTCGGTTTTAAATTTTTTCATCTTGTCTCCTTTTTTTATGTTTTGTTTTTTGTTGTTTTGTTTCGTTGTATTTCGTGCTATTTCGAGGCTCGCGCGCCTGCCAAGTTGCACGAAACGTGCATGATTTAGCACTCGAGCCTTGAGAGTGCTAAATCATTTTACACCTCATGCACATATCTACAAAATGACTACATTATTTTTGTTGGATGTGTGGCGTGTCTATGGCATTTGTGGTAAAATTACTCCGTTATACAAAAGCGCGTTAAAGGAGGAACAATGGAAGACAAAAATGAGAAATACAACACTAAAAAGCCAAAGGCAAAAGCCGCAAGTGTTGCCCTTGGTGCTGCAGTTGCCCTAAGTCTTGGAACGGGTGCTGTGGCCTATGCTACAAGCATAGCGATTGATCCTGTGCCACCAGCTTGGGAGCCTAGTAATACAAACACAAACAATGTAAACGAAACTGAATTACCAGGTCCTATCGATCCAGGTCCTGGTTGTTATGAGCCTGTGGGAGTAAAAGTATCGTTTGACCCACAGGAACACGGCACTTTGGTAAAGAGTGAAAGCGAAGTAGGACGAGTGTATTGGGAAGGCGACAAATTGTATGCCCCTCAAGTTGAAGCAGAAGAAGGCTGGGAACTTGTTGGTTGGTATACAGAGCCCGAATGCGTAAACGAGTGGGATTTTGAAAATGACACGCTAAAAGACGACACAACGCTTTACGCAAAGTGGGTGGAAACTTCCAGCAAGGTGGAAGACCCAGATGATTCCATCAAGGTGCCAGAAATCCCAGACGAACCCGTGATTCCTACAGAGCCTGAAACACCAATAACTCCTGTGGAGCCTGACGTTCCGACAGTTGATCCAACACCTGGAATGGATGACGTGCCTGTGGTTTGCAACGTGAGTTTCAATTTCCAAGGTCATGGTGGAATTAAGCAATCAGACACGCCTCAAGTCACAAGAATATATTGGGTTGGAGACAGAGTTGAAGACCCAGAGATTGAAATCCCAGAAGGTTGGTATTTCCAAGGCTGGTATAAAGAAGCTGATTGCACCAATAAGTGGGATTTTGAAAATGACAAGTTGACAGGAGACACAACGCTTTACGCAAAGTGGGTTCAAGCTAGCGAATCTGAGCCTATGGTGGTGATTAACAAGACTAGAACAGATGAAACAGCTAATACTGGTTTTATCAAAATTAATGGTGCGTCTATTTCAAATGGTGAGGCAGTAAGTGTTCCTGAAAGCGGCGACTTGGAAGTTTCTTGGACGCCTGCAAAATCTGATTCAACAACGCTATCTCTTGTGAAATCCGTGAAAGTTAACGGCAACGAACAAGTGGCAAGCAACGTTGACAAATCTGGATGGACAGAACTCAATACTGAGCTTGCACGCAGAACTGGTAATTCCAGCGCAAGAATGGTTACGATGGACAAAATTCTTGCAGCAACACAGAAGTTTAATGTTTCTGCTGCTTCAGTGACAAGCACATCTAGTGTGAATGCAGCTGATGCAAAATTAGCAGATGCAAACGAAGTGAAATCTGTTGATGTTGAGTTCCAAGATGTGACACCAGTTTATAGGTTATACAACATGGTAACTTCAGAACACTTGTTTACTACAAATAAAGACGAATATGATTACTGGATGGAGCAAAGTAAACAAGACAATGATTTTTGGCTGTGTGAAGGCATCGATTGGCTTGCACCAAAGAATTACAACAGTTCAACTACTGAGAAAGTATATCGTTTGTATAACGCAGGGCTAGGTGCACTCCAAAGAGTGAGCCACTATTACACCCCAGATGTCGATGAGGTTAATGCTCTCGTTGCTGATTATGGCTGGGTAGTGGAAACAGACACAGCCTTCCTCTCAGATATTTCTTCTTTAGCTGAGCCAATCTATACATGCTACAACGAAAATCTTAGTTCGGCGCATCACTATACTTCCTCAAAGGGTGAGTGGGAAGCATTGGTAAATCATGGTTGGGATCTAGAGAGATCTAAAAACGGCAATAGCGGTTTCTTTGGTGCCGCAATGAGTGCGACTGTTAATTAGGGACGAATGAGCAAATCGTTAATTATCGTTTTACAGCGACCGCTTGTTATTAAAACTGGAGGCTTTTAGCCTCCAGTTTTTTTATTGCTGGGTAGTTTTTTGACTTGGGGCTTGCCTAGAATAGACCAATAAAAATGGTTAAAATAGGCATATGACCAGCA
>CAVEFW010000012.1:0-2208 GCA_963615035.1 Phocaeicola dorei | reverse complement strand
AGCTGGGAGAGCGCGGGCTTTGCAAGCCTGAGGTCAGGGGTTCGATCCCCCTATACTCCACCAAAAATTCCAGGGTTCCGCAAAGGAACCCTTTTTTTATATAAATAATGCGCGTGTGTAATGTGCGCAACCAATTAACAATTCACCATCGCAAATTATTGAAAGGTTAAGTTTTGAAGCAAGAAAATTTAAGAAACGTTGCAATTATTGCTCATGTAGACCATGGTAAAACAACTTTAGTAGACCGATTGTTGCAGGCAGCTCATGTTTTTCGCGCCAATCAACAGGTTGAAGATAGGGTGTTAGACAGCAACGATCAAGAGCGCGAGCGCGGCATCACTATCCTTTCAAAAAATATCTCTATAAATTACAAAGACACGAAGATAAACATTATTGACACTCCAGGACATGCCGATTTTGGTGGTGAAGTGGAACGTGTGCTGAATATGGCAGATGGCGCACTGCTTATAGTTGATGCATATGAGGGTCCTAAACCTCAAACACGTTTTGTTTTGTCACACGCGCTTCATCGTGGGCTTCGCATTGTGTTGGTTGTAAATAAGATAGACCGCCCAAACGCAGACCCAGAAGGCGCGCTGGATAAAGTGTTCGATTTGATGGTGGAGCTCGGTGCAACAGACGAGCAGCTCGATTTTCCTGTGATTTATGCAAGTGCTGTGAATGGATATGCGCGCTATGAATACAACGACAACAACAACGACATGATTCCTTTGCTCGACACCATCTTAAAAGAAATTCCTGCACCCGATGTTGATGTTGATGCGCCAATAGCGTTGCAAATATGCACAGTTGACCACAGCTCATATGAAGGCAGAATTGGTGTGGGTCGTTTGCATAGCGGTGTTATACACGAAAAAGAACAGGTTTTGGTGGTTAAAAACAATGGCGAGCAATACAACGCCCAAATTCGCAAAGTTCACACGTTTGAAAATTTGGGCAAGTTAGAGGTGAGCGAAGCCGCAGCGGGCGATATTGTTGCAGTTATAGGCATAGAAGATGCCGATATAGGAGACATTATTACAGACCGCGAACACCCCGTGGAACTTGAACCCATTAAAGTTGAAGAACCCACGATGGCTGTGGTTTTTGAGGCGAACACCAGCCCACTTGTTGGAAGAGATGGAGAAATTGTGGGTGCCAGACAGTTGCGCGAGCGGCTGATGCAAGAAAAAGAGAGCAACATATCTATGCGCATCACAGAACAAGAAGACGGCGTGGGCATAGAAGTGGCTGGCAGAGGTGTTTTACACTTAAGCGTTTTAATGGAAACAATGCGCCGCGAAGGATTTGAATTTCAAGTTGGGCGACCGCAGGTTATGTATAAAACAGATGAGGCGGGAAACAAACTTGAACCAATCGAGGAAGCCACCGTGGATGTGCCGAATGATTTTTCAGGTAAAGCAATCGAGGTCATGGGTAATGCTGGCGGCATCATGAACGACATGGCGTCCGATGAAAATATGACGCATTTAACGTTTAGCATTCCATCTCGTGGCACGATGGGGCTAAAAACACGCATATTAAATGCCACACATGGAGAAGCTGTGTTGTTTCACCATTTCAAGGAATATGGGCCTTATTCAGGCGAGATGACTGGTCGCAAAAACGGGTCGATGATTGCCATGAGCACGGGCGCTGCTGTGGCTTATGCACTTGACACGTTGCAACAACGCGGCAGGTTGTTTATAAAACCAGGCGATGAATGTTATGAGGGAATGTTGGTGGGGGAGTGCCCAAAAGAAGGAGACATGGTTGTAAACGTTGAGAAAACAAAGAACTTGGGCAACCAGCGTTCTTCTACGGCAGACAAGGCGATTCAGCTAACACCGCCACTCACTTTTACACTCGAAGAAAGCCTTGAATATATAGAAGATGATGAACTCGTGGAAATAACACCGCTCAATATTCGCATGAGAAAGCGCATTTTATCCACAGTTCAACGTAAAAAAGCTTCAAAAAACAAATAAACCTAAAATATTGTGTTGAAATAATTTTTTGTCGTATTATTTTATTGTGGTTTTTAAGAAAAAGGAGATTTTTATGAAAAAACGAATCACAGGCATTCTTTTAGCAACTGTGGCAATAGTTAGTTGCTTTGCTCTTTTGGCAGGTTGCCAAAAATCGGGCGGTCAAGTTGCCGCAACAGTTAACGGCACAGAAATCATGGAAGACACCATAACTAATGAC
>CAVEFW010000011.1:0-13433 GCA_963615035.1 Phocaeicola dorei | reverse complement strand
CTGTTGTGCCCACGGCTCCTCCAAATGCGGCTTGACCTGTGAACGCGCAATTCAAAATCCAATAGAGCGCCTCGCCTAGATATTGCCCGTTTATGATTAAGATGACGATGCAGCACACCACATAGAAAAACGCCATGGCTGGCACCAGTTTTTCACACACGCGAGCAATCGATTTGATGCCGCCCAGCACCACCACTGCTACCAAGATGGTTACTATTATTCCTATTATCCATGTGGGGTAATCGGATGCTCCTGGCAACAAACTAGATGAAGTGATTGAACCTGTTAGCGCGTTCGATTGCACCGATGCACCGATTCCAAAAGATGCAAGTGCTGCAAAGATGGCGAAAAGAACAGCCAAGAATTTGCCTAGTTTTTTGTGTTTGAAACCGCGTTCTAGCGCATACATGGCACCGCCCAACATGCGCCCGCCCGAATCTTTTACGCGATATTTCACAGATATCAACGTCTCTGAATATTTTGTGGCTATGCCGAACACACCAGATAGCCACATCCAAAACACAGCACCTGGGCCTCCACACAAAATGCCTGTGGCCACGCCCACTATGTTTCCAGTGCCGATGGTTGCAGCCAAGGCTGTGGCTAAGGCTCCAAATTGACTCACGTCTCCTGGAGAGTCTGGGTCTTTGGTTATGCTCAACTTTATTGCAGTTCCAATTTTTCGCTGGATGAATTTCGTGCGGATGGTCATGAATACGTGTGTAAACATGAGCAAGGCTATCATCGCCCACCCCCACACAAACGAATCAACCGCTTCTACTCCCGCACTAAACGCTGTTATGAAATCTTCCATGGCGTGCATACCTTTCGCTTCTTAAAAACAATAATCAAGGTGTTTCATGTTTTGGGTTAAAACATAAATATTCACGCCATTATACGCAAATAAAGGCTGCTGAATGTTTCGAGCCTGAAAATTTTGATTTAGTTGAATTAGTTGAATTTGCGGGCTTGTTTAAGGTTAGTGTTTCACGCCAAAAGATCTGGGCGATATTTCTTTGTGCGCTCGATGCTCTGTTCTCTTTTCCAAGCATCGATAGCACCATGATTTCCTGAAAGCAATATTTCTGGCACGCATAAGTCTTCGCCCGTTGTGGGGCTTTGAACTTTTGCAGGTCTGGTGTATTGAGGATATTCCAAAACGCCGTTGCAAAAGCTTTCATCTTCGGCTCCGCCCTTGGCGCCCAAAACGCCTGGCAATTTTCGCACCACGGCATCTATCACCACCATCGAAGCCAACTCTCCGCTGGTTAAGACATAGTCACCAAGCGAGATGATGTCGTCTGCCAAAGAATATGCTCGTTCATCTATGCCCTCATAGTGACCACACACAAAAAGCAAGCGTTCCTTTTTTGATAGGTTAGTTGCTTTAGCGTCTGTGAAAGGCGAGCCAAAAGGCGCTAAGAAAATTGTGTGAGGTTTGCCTGTTTCAACGTTTTTGCTGTTGGGTTTTTGTGTTAGAGCCAAATCGGCATATGCTTCAAATATGGGGCCACACATCATCACAAGCCCAGAGCCGCCCCCGTAAGGGTCATCGTCGGTGGTTTTGTGTTTATCGTGCGTCCAGTCGCGCAAGTTATGCGCGCAAAAATTTAGGATGTTTTTTTCTTGCGCTATGCGCATCATGGATGTTCCCATGACAGAGTCATACATTTCAGGAAATGTCGACAACGTTTCTATAAGCATCTAAAACCCAACTTTCAAAAAACTTTGTGTGAAACATTTGCACCAAACATTTGCGCGAACCTTTTGCGCAAAACCACTACACAAAAACTTTGCACGAACCTTTTGCGCGAAACATTTGCATAAAAACTTTAAGCTAAAACATTTGCGCGAAATTTATAAATCCAGCAAACCATCTGGCAAACAAAGCAAGATCTCGCGGGAGCCTTCATTTATATCTAAGATGAACTCATCGACCACGGGGATAAGGATTTCGTTTGAGTATTTTTCATCGTGCGTTGCAATGCGGCGACCATCACGCTTAGTGGTGTTTTCTTTTGCGCGGTCGCTTTCACGTTCGACTCCATTTTCGCTTTTGTGCTCGCCTTCACTGCCTTCTTCACTCGCAAAAACCACCAGCATCAGCTGTCCTGGCATTTCAAGAAGCGTTTTCACACACCCAACAAAACCCGTTTTTGTGTCGCGCACACGCCAACCTAAAAGATTGTTTTCATCTTGAGCATCAATAGCAACAGATGCGCCAATGGCTTGCAACATATCTAACTTGCTAGACGCCTGCCTCGCACGCACCCTCAAAAGATCGATTGCGCGGCTCACTTCTTCGCGCTCCATCAGGCAATGACACCCAACATAGTTTTTTGCCATGTTCACATCGTCTATCTCATTAAAGTAAACAACGGCACTATCTATCGTGGCACCCGCGCCGTAGAAATTGCCGCCCCCGTTTCCGCGCTGACCATCTTCCACATGTTTCACCCCCACATATTCCCCCACCACATGTTTTCCTTCCACACGTTTCACCGTGAGCTTTCGCGGACATTCAAGCGGTGGCGGCACAATGTGCACGCACGTTCCAACTCCCAAAATAAAAGGGAGGCTTGCAGTTGCATGAACTACAAGCCCTCCACTTAAATTTTTTGTGTTAGTGATTTTTGCTATATCACACCATTTACGCATTTATTCCATGATTTCAACTTCAACACGTCTGCCGTCTTGGAAAGCAGCAGCGCGTGTGATTGTGCGGATGGATTTGATGATTCTGCCTTGGCGACCGATGATTTTTCCGATGTCGTCTGAATTGCATGTGATTTCGATCATGATTTCTTCTTCAGATTCCTTGGCTTCAGTTTTCACTTCGTCTGGAATGTTTACGATTGGTTTTACCATTG
The DNA here is from genome assembly GCA_963615035.1 of Phocaeicola dorei. Lineage (GTDB taxonomy): Bacteria > Actinomycetota > Coriobacteriia > Coriobacteriales > Eggerthellaceae > CAVEFW01. The sequence continues at coordinate 10,563 of CAVEFW010000011.1, read as the reverse complement.
CTTCAACCAAAGATGCAAGGTTGTTTGAAATGTCTGACATAATTTATCCTTCTTTCGTTTTAAATAACAACTTTCAACAAGATTTTTTTAATACAAATTTATGAAAATAAAAAGTGCAATTCAACTGTTTGGTTTTCAACATCTAATTTGCAAGACGCCAAAACAAAAGCGTTGAATTATTGCAATACAACTAATTGGTTGCTGCTTGATTTTTCAAGCGAGCCACAGCATCGGAGAGTTGCGCACCGTTTGCTACCCACTCATCAATCTTTTCCACATCTAGGTCAACCATTGCAGGCTTTACACAAGGGTTATACCTTCCAACCTCCTCAATAAACTTGCCATCGCGCGGACACCTAGAATCGGCAACCACCACACGATAATACGGGCGTTTTTTCGCACCGTGACGAGATAGTCGAATTTTTACGGCCATGTACTTTGCTCCTTTTACATCAAACGTTAATTACCCGTGTTTTTGGCTTTTGACTTTTCGCAATGTGAGTTGTATTCAAACCAGCACTCATTTTGAACCAACATGCACTTTTATGTAAAATCATGTAAGCGTCAAAAATCACAATGTTGAATAATAGTCGCACATACGATTAATTGCAAGAAAAATAATTTGTAGTTTGCGTGTGATTTTTTTAAAGGGAATAGTTTATTGCACGCGAAAATCACGCAAAAAAAATGGTGCGGCAAGACGAAAAAGGAAGCGAGCAGACAGATATGCTTTTTAAAAATATCGGGATTATTGATGAAAACTTTCAATATGTGCCTGACCAATATGTGTTGGTGAGCGAAGACGCGGGCGTGATAGATTATGTGGGAAGCGAAGACCCGCGGTGTGGAAAAAATGCGAGCGCAGGGCGCGAGCAATCTTGCGCACAGCCGCGCGAGCGCGAGCAGCGTGTGGGCGAAACAACCACGCAACCCATGCGCGTCTATGATGGCACAGGCAAGCTCATGTTGCCTGCCATGTATAACGCACATGCTCACGCGCCCATGACGCTTTTGCGCGGATATGCGGAAAACGCGCCGCTTGACGCGTGGTTGCATGATAAGGTGTGGCCCTATGAAGACAAGATGACGCTCGATGACAATTACTGGGCTTGCGTGTTGGCACTCGCAGAAATGGCGCGCTTTGGGTGTGTAGGGTTTTCAGACATGTATTACGCCACACGCCAACGCGCACACGCCACCACAAATGCCCACATGAAAGCGAATTTGTGCACCGCACCCATCGCCTTTGAGCCGAAAGACATAAGCGAATATTCAAATTATGAAGATATGGAATATGCCATCGATCACTTGCATGAAAGCGCGCAGGGGCGCATTCGGTTTGACGCATGTGTGCACGCGGAATATACAAGCAACAACACTACCGCAAAAAGCACGATCGATTGGGCACGAAACGCGGGCGTGGGGCTGCATATTCACTTGAGTGAAACGCGCGCAGAAGTTGAGGCGTGCAAAGCTCGACATGCGGGGTTGAGCCCCGTTGAGTGGTTTGAGAGTTTAGGTGCGTTTGACGTGCCCACCACGGCGGCGCACTGCGTATGGGTGAGTGATGAAGACATCCGCATTTTGGCTAAACACCGCGTGAGTGTGGCCTATAACCCTGCATCGAACATGAAACTTGCAAGCGGATTTGCGCCAGTGGCGAAGATGCTGGATGCGGGCGTGAACGTGTGTTTGGGCACCGACGGCATGGCTTCCAACAACAACCACAACATGTTTCAGGATATGTATTTGATGGCGTTGCTCTCGAAAGGCCGCGAGACCGACCCCACACTCATAACGCCCGCGCAAGCGCTTTTTGCTGCCACACGCGCGGGAGCCATTGCACAAGGCCGCCCCGATTGCGGTTTTATCAAGCAAGATTTCAAGGCAGATTTAATGGTGTTGGACACGTCGGGTCCTGCGTGGTGCCCCGCGCATGATGTGCTCTGCAATGTGGTTTATTCTGCCAGTGGGGGCGATGTGGTGCTCACCATGTGCGATGGTGCTATAGTGTATGAAAATGGCGCATGGCCAACGATAGACGTGTGTCGCGCACGCGCGGAAGTGAGCGCACGGCACAAGCGAATTTGTTGTGATTTGCGCAAAAGTGCGAATGCAAAAGAGTAGCCTGCGGGAGCGTTAGGCGCAAAAGTGAGCGTGCGGGCATGGGCAAACATGCGAGTGAGCGTGCGCGGCATTAGGCGCAAAATGAATGTGCAAAAGATGAGTGCGCGAGCGCGGCATTTCTAAAACAAAAGGAGAAACAAAATGAAACATTTCGATAAGAAAACACAGGGAGTTTGTTCGCAGATGATATCGTTTGACCTAGACGACGACAAGAAAGTTCACAACGTGTCATTTATGGGCGGCTGTAATGGCAATTTGAAAGCGATATCAAAGCTGATAGAAGGCATGAGCGCACAAGAAATATCTGACACACTGGCAGGCAATACGTGCGGAAAAAGACCTACTTCTTGTGCAGATCAACTGGCGCGTGCTCTCACAGAAGCAGTAAACGAGTAAATATCGCCTAGATATCTCAACACACGCGCTCAACACGTAAGCTTAGCGCGTAAACCCGACGTGTGCGCACACCACATTTGCTCAGCACGTGAGCCCAGTCGCAGAGCCCGCCCAGTCGCGCGGGTCGATGGCGCTGCCGCGTGTGGGGATAGTGAATGCAGACATATCTGCGCCCTCATGCTTGAGAAGTTTCACTTTCATATCTATGCCACCGCCAAAGCCAGTGAGGTTACCGTTTTTACCCACCACGCGGTGGCAAGGCACTATCACGCAAAGCGGGTTGTGACCCACGGCTCCGCCCACCGCCTGCGCACATGCGCGGCTGCCCGTTTGTTGCGCAATTTCGCGTGCGATGTCTCCGTAGGTGGTGGTGTGGCCATAGGGAATGGCAAGCATTTTTTCGCGCACAAGTTTCTGGAAAGGCGTGGCTTTTGCATCGAGTGGCAAGTCGTGTGGGCTTGGCGCAACTCCTGCAAAATATGCATCGAACCACTCGCTCACTTGCTTGAATATGCGCAAGTTGTCGTCGCGTTGCATGTTGCCTGACACGCCGCAACCAAAGTATCTGTCGTTGTTGAACCAGCAACCTGTAATGGCGCTGCCATTGCTTGCGATGGTGAGTTTGCCAATAAGGCTAGATTTGTATTCGGTGAAGAATGTGTGCGATTGTGCATCTTTTGTTTTTTGCGCGCGGATGTTTTTCTTACGCGGGTGTTTTTCGCTCGGGCTTGCCTTGCGTGTGCTTTGGGCATGTGCGCTCTGCGTGCGCGGGTTTTTGGTGGTTGCGTTTTTCTTGCGCGCGCCAGTCGTGCGCGTGTTTGCTTTTGTGTTTGCCTTAACAGTTTCATTTGCGCCGCCAAGTGAATTCCACAAGTTCACCACCGCATAACTGCGCCAAGGCTTGCAACGTTCCACCAGTTTCAAGCGTTGCTTTGGCGTGGTGTTGGGCAGAGCGTGCACCACGCCTGCATCTGTTTCTAGAAAAGCATCTGGATATGATGCCACGCGCATCAAGATATAGTTTGCAGTCCATGGCCCCACGCCGCGGATTTGCAAGAGAGTGCTCATCTGCTTTTGCGCATGTGCATGCATGTCTGCGGGCGCGCCCGTGTGCTTGCCCGCATGCGCACTCGCATCCGCGCGCCCGCCCGCACCCCCATCAAATGAAAGTTCACCAGATTGCATGAGGCGCGCTATTTCTGTGATGGCACGCGTACGATTTTTGATAACTCCTAACTGCCCGAATGCACCTTCGATATCTGGGATTGCAAGGATTTCTGCGGGAGTCGGCCACACAACGTTGCACATAGCTTTGAGGTCTTGTGATAAGTCTTGCTCCAAACTAGGCTCAAAGCCATGCGTCAAGTCTTTCCCAAAGTCTTCTTCTAAACCCTGCTCCAAGCCATCCGCGCCCGCATCAAGTGCCTTTTCAAAAACACCAACCACGCCCGCGTCAGGTGTCGTTTTAGAAAAACTAGCCTCACACGCGTCAGGTAGCATTCCAGAAAAACTATCCACACGCGCCGCAAGTGGCGTGCCAAAAGCACTCGCCACACGCGCGGCAAGTTTGTTCGCAGCAGCCACGCTTATTTGCTGACCTAGCACCGCACGACAGCACGTCTCGAACGCGTCGAATGCGCCTGGCAGGCGTGTGCCCATCTTTGTAGAATGCGGGCACGCACGCTCAAGCGGGGCTAATCCTGCGCTCACCACATAAGGATTGCAATCAAGATCAAACATAGCACGCACTCTTGATGCCACAATGTGTTTCACGGGCATGAGCGCATCACTCATGAAAAGCACGAGCGCATTGTTTTTCGCGTCGTTCACCACGCGAATATAGCCAAAAAATTCGCTTTCTGTTTGTGAATTTTCCGGTGAAGTTGCGTCGGGCAAAGTTGCATTTTGCGAAATCTCGTTTCCGCACGCACCGCGCACATCGCCTGATGCACATACATCTTGCCCATCGCTCGCAACGCTTGCACCTCCCCCATCGCTCAAAGTTATTCGCACACAACGCGCATAACTTGCGCTATCTACAACTTCCACGCCTGATATCGCACGAATACGAAAAAAATCGAGCAGCTGTTCAAAACAAAACGGCGGCTGATATGTCAAAATTTCTTTTATCATGCAACTAAAAATCTACCCATTCCATTTCTTGTTCAACTTGCCAAAAAGTTTTACCATCAAATAGAAGCTGTGCCATGAATTCATCAAAACTTGCTTGCGCGTGCGCCTTACTTAAACCTCTCTACTAGCAACTCGCCGATTGTCTTCATCATGGCGCGATATTTTGCACCGTCTTCAAACAGAGAAGTGAACGCTTCGTTGTTTTCAACGTATGCGCGCCGAGCCGTTTCATCGAACACATGCGGCAAAACGCTGGATTCAAACACATGTTGCCCGTCGCGCTTGATGGTATCTTCCACGGTGGGGTCTTGCGATATGCGCTTCCAGAGCGTGTCGAGCACCACCTTATCGCCCTCGGTGAAATTGCCAGCCCATTGCTCGTTGAATTTATCGATGAGCACTTGCAAAGGGTCGCGCTTTTTGTCTATCCCCACGCGGTTTCGCGCACGCGCTGGCTCGAGTGTGCCCTCGCCCGCCTGAAGTGAAATGCTTCCCTCAAATTCTTGCTTTAACTTGTAATAACGCATCTCCACCTTGTCATCCACCGCGTCCACCGATATCTTGTCTGCCCCAAGCAAATGTCGCAGATAACTTAAATATACATATTCTTTGTGCAAATCGCGGTCAAACATGCGCACGATCTGCGTGATATATGCATACCATCTGCAAAAACTTCTCACTTTTCTGCGCACCTGATACCGCTTTTCTGCGTCTAGCTCCAAATATCGCGCCACCGCAGGCTTTAGAGTGCTGGCAAGTTGACCTTGCACGTTGCGCTGCGCTTTATCACCACCCTCTGCAAACACAATTTTCGCCGCACGCTCGATGTCTTCTTGCCCATACAATCCAAAATCGCGAATTTCTGTCTGCACGCGATAGAGCATGTCGGTGTTTATCTGTTCGGCCAGCGACGTTTCGGCATAAAACCTGCTGAACGCCTGCTGAATATCTTGCACCTCGTTCACGAAATCCAAAATGTATGTGTCTTCCTTTTCAGGGTGAATGCGATTGACGCGGCAAAGCGTCTGCACAGCTTTCACGCCTTTAAGCTTTTTGTCTATCACAAGCGTATGCAAAAGCGGCTCATCGAAACCCGTCTGATATTTCTCTGCCACAATGAGCACGTTGCCATAGTTGTGAAATTCCTCTTTCGTCTGACGCTCGCTCACACGCGCCCCATCGTGCCCCACATTCATCGAACCCTCGGTGTATTCAGGGCCATCTGCGCCATCGGAGGGGTCTGTGATTGCACCAGAAAAAGCCACGAGCACTTCTATGTTGTTGTAATTTTTACTTTGAATATAGCGCTTCACCTCGTGATAGTAACGCACGCACGCCAAGCGCGACGCGGTCACCACCATCATTTTGCCCTTGCCTTTTATCTTTGTGCGCGTCACGTTGCGATAAGTCTCCACGATTATCTCTGCTTTTTGACGCAGCGCATAGGGGTGCAACTCTTTGTATTTACGAAGAAGCTTCAGCGTGGGGCTCGTGGGCACATCGGGGTTGTGAGGGCATGTGCGCGCGAGCTCCACGGCCTCTGAATAGCGCACGTAGTTTGCAAGCGGGTCCATGATGAAGCCCTCTTCGATGGCTTGGCGCATGGAATAGATGTGGAAAGGGTGAAACGACCCATCTTCGAGCTCGCACCCGAAAATTTCAAGCGTTTGTTCCTTGGGCGTGGCGGTGAGCGCTATGAACGTGAGGTTTTCATGTCTGCCGTGGGTGGAAAGCTCGCGCGCAAGCGCGTCTTCCCAATCGTGCGCTTCCTCTTCTGCTTCCGCTTCTATCTCTGCATATTCTTGCAGGGCATCGCGCGTATCGGCAAGGGCGGTTTTCAACTTCAAGGCACTCGTGCCAGTTTGCGATGAATGCGCTTCGTCTACGATTATGGCGAAACGCTTGCCCATGCTTTCCACTTGTTCATAGATGATGGGAAATTTTTGCAACGTGCAAACCACCAAGTGCGCATCTGAGTTAAGCGCGTCGCGCAAGTCTGCCGATGTTTTGTTTTTGCCTATGGTGACCACCGAACCTATCGTGTGGTCAAAGCCTGAAATGGTGTCTTGCAACTGCGAATCTAGCACACGCCTGTCGGTTACCACCACCACGGAATTGAACAGGGGTTTCTCGCCCACGAAAAGCGAGGCTAACCTATAAGCCATCCACGCAATGCTGTTCGACTTGCCAGAACCTGCGGAATGTTGGATGAGATAGTTGCGCCCGCTTCCGCGAGCTTTCACATCTGATAAAACTTTGCGCACACAATCAAGCTGATGGTAGCGCGGAAAGATTATGCGCTGACGCGTGCGACGCACCTCGCGCCCACGCGCGTCCGTTTCTGTTTCCTCTTTTTTCTCCACATGCAAAAATTTATTTATGATGTCAAGCAAGCTGTCTTTTTGCAAAACTTGCTCCCACAGGTGGCTTGTTGCATAGCCCGCCTCATTTGCAGGGTTGCCCGCACCTCCATCTCTGCCAGCACCTGCAGATCCTTGGTTATAGGGCAAAAAGAACGTGCGTTCGCCGTCGAGCTTTGTGGTCATGTATACGTTTTCGAGGTCGAGCGCGAAAAACGCGACTATGCGCGTGTTGAATTTTAAGGCAGTATGACGCGGATTTCTGTCGCGTTTGTACTGGTTCATGGCATCTTCTGTGTCTTGACCTGTGAATTCGTCTTTTAACTCAAGCGCCACCACGGGAATGCCGTTTATGTCTAACACCATATCTATTGTTTCGTTGCCTGCGTCTGCGAAGTGAAACTGGCGAATGCAACGGCACACATTCATCGAATAGTTGTGCAAAGACGTTTCATTCAAAGAATTTTCTGGCTTGAAATATGCCACCTTGAACGCGATGCCTCTGTGCTTAAAGCCGTGCTTGAGCACGTGAATTATGCCATTTGCATCCACCGCATCACTAAACACACGCGCAAATTTTTTGTGCGGGCTGGAATTGCACGAACGCTCAAAGCGATTCCACGCTTTGGGTTGAGTTTCCTGGATGAAGTTTGTGAGCGTTGTGACATCCAGCGCAAAAGCGCGGTTGGCCATATATCCGCCATCTATCTGTTGAAAAGTTTGCGCGTCGGTGCGAATGAACGATTTTTTGTCTGTGCATTTGTGATATCCGCCAGCAGGCGAGCAAAGATATGCCTCTATGTCCTCTTCAAAATTTTTCTCTTTCGCAGGAATTGCCATTTTGAGCTGTCTCCTTTCAGCTTAACTTTCCAGCGTCTTTCACAACAATCCTAAAACTTTGCATGCATCATAATATTGTACGACATTCACCTGCACCTCGCACTTTAATCGCTTGATTTCTTGTACTCATTTTAGTATTATTGAACAGTATTACTAAATAAATAGAGGCAACCACCATGAATGAAATCTATGTTCATCCAAGAGTGACTAAAAAACATTCAAACCTAAGCGAAGAGGATGTTTTGTATGCCTTTGAAAATTACGAAACATGCAGGCAACGCCTAGACAAAGAAGCATATGAGTGCTTGGGCTTTGGGTTTGACGCAAAAGGGCGCATGATTGAGTTTGTTGCTGTGCGCGACAAAGAGGGCGACTGGCTCATCTATTACGCTTTAACCCCTTTAAGCGAAAACGCAAAACGCGAATTAGGAATTGAAAGGAAGAAGCAATGAACGAATCGCAACTGAACAAAAAGTTTGGCGCGACCAGTGAAAAAATTGAAAATTGGGCTGAAGAGTATGAATCAACCGATTGGTCGGAAATGGAATTTGGTAAGCCTGTTTATGGCAGACCTCGCATTTTTGAAGAACCAATGGAGCGAATCAGCGTAACACTGCCTCATGGAGCCATTGTGGCGATGAAAGAATATTGCGATTCTCAAAACATCTCTCGCTCTGAGCTCGTAAGACGCGCCATCAACCGCGAATTAGCAAATGTATAAAGAGAAAGTATGCCTTGATTGTCAAACAGGAGTTAACATGACGAAGATTTATGCAATGAGCGACATACATGGTCAAAGCGTTGCTTTAGAAAAAGCACTTAATTATGTTGACTTTTCTGGTAACAATGAACTCGTGCTCTGTGGTGACTACATTGACCACGACTATCAAAACGACTGGATATACTGCGACATCTTTGACCTTCAGCAGTCACATCCAAGGCAAGTCACGGTGCTGATGGGAAACATCGACTACATCTATCTCAATGATTTCCAGCCGTTCTCATTCATCGAAGATAGTAAAAAACGCAAACAAATGAAACAGTGGCTTCAGGCACTACCTAACTTCTATGAGACAAACTCACAAATTTTCGTGCATGCTGGAATTGATGAAGAAGCTGGTGATTTCTGGAAAGTTGGTGTGCCTGACGAATACTTCCGTGAAAAGTTCCCGCCAGTTAAGGGCTCATTTGCAAAAGACATCATTGCTGGACACGTGGGCACAAGCAGCCCCTATTTATCTAACGATGCGGATTATAATGATATATATTGGGATGGGGAGAGTCATTATTTCTTGGATGGAACAACTGAGCTTTCCAGTTTTGTTCCTGTTTTGGAATACGATGTTGAAAGTGGCAGGTATTTTCATTATTCGCTGATTGAAGATGGTGCAGGATTTGGAAAACGTGTGCGCTTGCCAGTTGAACCTTCATTTGCCTGAGGTGAGAGTATAAAGCGCGATTTTGTGGAAAATAGAAGGATGATAATCGACATGGAAATCACGTTTAAGAACTCACAGGATGGAAATATAGCTTATTTCTCGCACTTCCAACTAAGTGGAATATTATCTTCGCGAAAATTTCGCATGGCCACTCAGTTGCACTTGTTTTTAATTATTAACAGTTTATAATTAATGCAAATTACGAAGGGAAAGGGATTAGGCAAAATGTCCGAGAACAGAGATACGCGGCATGTGATACAGAAATTAAGACGGGAAGGATGGAAGGAGCGGCAAGGAAAAGGCGATCATCTGAATTTTCAAAAAGATGGTAAACCTTTCTTAATTACGATTGACACTGGGAAAAAAGAAATCGCAAAGTCAATTTATAATAAAATTGCAAAGATGGCAGAATGGAAATAGACGCCAAATTGACCATGGTCAGCAAATTATGACCAGCAAATTATAACCAGCAAAGGAGGCAAGCACATGTTTACATTTGGAACAGTCGTGAGAAAAGATGACGACGGGGAATATTGGGTTGAGGTGCCTGACTTAGAGGGTTGTTTCGGTCAAGGCGACACCTTCAACGAAGCGATTGAGAGCATCTCAAACGGGCTGGAAACGCACATAGCTGCGATGCTTGAGCGCGGAATGGATGTGCCTGAGCCAACGAAGATAGCGGCATCTGACGGTGAGGTTGTCTATGTTGCGGTTACTCCCAACGAATACACTTTGTGCGAACCATCTGTTACAGCGGCAGAGGCTTCGCGCATGCTCAACGTTACACCAAGCAGAGTGTCGCAGTTGATTAAAGCGGGGAAGCTTAAAGCAAAAAGAAACGTTGGCGAAACGCTTGTTACGGTTGACAGCATTAATGCTTATGCTTCAAGTGCAAGAGTGGCGGGTAGACCCGCGCTGACATCAGCCTAAGACGAGAAATTTTTTTGATTTGTGCTATTTTGCTTTTCAGGAGCGCCTTACCAATAAAGCATCAAAATTATCAAACTCACTGCCTCTGTCGGTGTGAAAGACCTCGATTTGCGTGAGCGGAAAATTCAGTGTAGCAAACGCTGATTTTACAAGGCGCGCATCCTTTTTGTCAGAGGCGGCATGACCGACAATCTCTCGGTTATACAGGTCGACAAGCAAACAAACATAGCACCATTTAGAACGAACTTTGACATACGTAAGGTCGCTAACTATGTGACTGTGAGGTGGCCATCCATCAAAATTTCGCTTCAAAATGTTTGGAAATTCCTGCTCGTTAA
>CAVEFW010000010.1:0-8321 GCA_963615035.1 Phocaeicola dorei | reverse complement strand
CGGAAGACAAAAATATTGAAGATAGTGCCAAAAAAAATATGTGCGATAATGAAAAACACGACGAATAGCGTTTGTGCGCACTTAAGAAAAACTTTCAGCATTCAATTCAAAACGATAAAGATTAGCGAGAGGTAAATGGCCATCAACTCAGAGCAAACAAACTCAAAAAATGCGCAAGTGCGTGGTAAACACGCCAAACACGCAAAGTATGTTTTGAGCATAGAGTTCGACTCGCCTAGTGACTCTCCTAGTGGCGTTCCTAGTAAAAAAAGCATTTCTCCAGATGATTCTTTTTTCACTAAACGTGTGTGTAAACACGCCAAACAGCCCAGCCGTGCGCCAGAGCCTAAATCCAGTTTTTCTGCAAGTAACAATGTAAACGCAAAAACAGTTGTGGAAAGTGCGCCATCTGGCGTTAACCATAATGCAAATGGTGAAACGACACGCATACACACAGCTTCAAGCCACATCAAGTCTTCGCCAAACAACGACGCTGAAATAGGTTCTACGGCAGAAATTGTAAGGCGTGCTAGACACGCAAAACATGCAAGAATTACTACAACTGAAAAAGCGCCCGCAGAAATGGGCACACGCACGACCAGCGCGTCGGCGTCCAGTGTGTCTGCATTCAGCGCACACACAGCCAGCATGTTTGCGTCCAACACACCTGCGCCCAAGCACACAACGCAAAACGCGCCATCGCCTAGGTCTGCGCCAACGCAACTTCACACGCCAGCGCAATTTCACACGCCCGTGCAACTTCGCACACAACCGCAATTTCGCACACAAACACATTCCCACACACCCTCGCAATTTCACACTTCAACGCGAGTTAACACACCGGCGCAAGTTCACGCGCATTCAAACACGGCAGAAAATAAAGCAGAAAACAAAGCAGATGAACAGCGCGCAAAGATGCGTGAAACTATCTCGCAAATATCTCCACCAACACCTGCTAAAACACAGAAACAATCTGGCACATCTAAAACTGGAAAGCACGCTCAAACTCACGCAAAAAGCTCATATATCCTAGATTCCATTTTGTCAAAAAAAGACATTTCAAAAATTGTGCGCACGTTTATCATTGTGGTGTGCGCTTTGATTGCTCTTTGCGCAGCCCTATATTTTGCGCTGCCCAGCGCATCGAATGTTTCGATAAACACCGCCGAAGAAATCACCGTCACATATGATTCGCGCGGGGGGAGTGCCGCACATTTTGCTGGAAGCGCCACAGACACATCGAAAGTTAAATGCAACAGCACATATGGAAGCGCAATTTTTAGCGACAACAACACGCACAACGCGCTGCCGACATCTGAAAAAACAGGATATAGATTTTTGGGCTGGTTCACACAGCCCGATGGAGGGTCTCAGGTAAGCGCAAATAGTCAAGTTGAAATTGCAAGCGATCATACGCTATATGCTCACTGGGCAAAGGAAACGCTTTACTTCTAAGAAAACCTAGGGAAAAACTTTATTTCTAAAGAAGCGCTTTACTTTTTAAAGATTTAGCCCTTTGATATAGTCAACCCACTTTTCAAAAGATTCATCGCTTATGGCATGTTCCATAAGACATGCCTCTTCTTCAGCCCTTTTCTTGGGGATGCCTAGCGCTTTGTGCAAAAAATCGGTCAAGAGTTTGTGGCGCTCGAGAACAGACTTGCCATATTCAAGCCCCTGCTCAGTAAGAGTGATGTCGCCATAATATGGCTGCACCACATATCCGTTGTCTTTTAGTGCCGCAATTGCCTTGCTGACAGATGCTTTCGACACTTCCAGCTTGTTGGCTATATCGACCGATCGCACAGGGGTTTCTGGGTTTCCCCCCAGCATAACTATTGCTTCCAAGTAATCTTCGTGAGACATTGATACTTTATTCATTGCAATCCTTAATCTAGGTTCATTGAAGTAAGTGATTGTTTAGTAAGTGGTTGTTGCGTCTGCATTGTTTCGCGATGTTTTGCAATTTGGAATTTTACACCTAGTGGCCGAGCGCAAGCGTTACTTTACGTCAAAAATTTGGTCTAGAAAATCTGAATACCACGTGCTAGGCAACTCAATATTTTCGCTTTGCACCGACACATTCACTTTGTCCAACACATTTGAGGTTTCCTCTATTCCTTGCACGCTCACACAATTTTCACCACTCTTTACTAAGTTATATTCTGCGTGCGCTAAATTTTCAACTCCATCATTTGTCGACAGCGAATCGATGCTTTTTTGCATGCTGTTGTTTCTTAGCACCACAGCATCATATTCCGCTTGAACGCGATCGTTTTCGCGCATCGTTTTGTAATACGTTTGCGCCGTGGGAAACATATATGCAAAAGCCACAATCACTATAATAAACGTTGACACACACGCCATCAACACTGGGTGTTTTATCTGTGCGCTGGCAACTTTAGCGCGTGACCCCCAGTTTTGGTTGGTGCTTTTGTCTTTTTGCAATTTTTGGGAATGGCGCTGCGATTTTCCCATCTCTGCCTTATAGAGTGCCGCTCTAGGGCCGTTTGCAGCAGCAGATGGCGCATCTTCAAATTGTCGATCGAACATCTTTCCAGCACGGTTTTTTGTTGCTTGATGTTTTTTTGAGTTGATTTGCTGAGCAACTTTTTGAAAGCTTACTTTTTTCGCCACGCTATTTCTTTGCGCCTTTGAATTTCTTTGTGCTTTTGAATTTGCGCGCGCCACGCCCGAATTATTTTTCGCTTTTAAACTTGCGTGCGCCACGCCTGAATTTCTATGCGCGTCTAAATTTGTGCGCGAGCTTCCTTTCGCGAAACCATAATTCTGATCTCTGGTGAAACTAAAATTCTGCTCTCTTGCAAAACTATGGTTTTGCTCACGCGCGCTCTTGCTGTTTTGTTTCGCACTCTTGTTGTTTTGCTTTACACCCTTGCTGTTTTGTTTCGCGCTCTTGGCATTTTCTCTAAAACCTGCATTGTTTTTGGCGCGTGTAGCACCCCTAACACCTTGTTGTGTTAGATATCTGCTGCGCTGAGCACTAGATGTTTTTCGCGAATAGGGCTTCGTTGAATATGACGTGCCAAGAGCAGATCTGCTTTGACGTGAGCTGTATGAGCTAACAGAACCAAACATGGCATCTCTATTTTTTGCGCCACGTTTTGCAACTTGTTTGTTGTTTGGGTTTTTCCTTGATGTGAGATAGCTCGATGAAACACGATAACTTGTGCTTTGAAGATATTGCCTATTGAAATTTGTTATGTTTGATGATTGAGGCAAATTTGCTCCCGACGCTGTGTTTTATTTAAAGTTCATTTATCGCATTCGAGTTTGTTTAGGTTAACATATAAAACACAAATAAACCGCGCATTTCATAAAAATTAGACACATAAATTTCCGCGAGAAGGTTTCAAAAAATGAACGCACCTAAACTCAAACCAAGCAAAGATAAAAATAGTGTGAGCTATTATTCCTCGTCTGTTTTTTTGAACGAAGAGGCATATGAAGAAGCAATCATCGAATTTATGGTTGAAAGTTTGGACTGGGTGCACCTCTATGGGCCAGACATTCCCCGCACCACGCCAGATTACAAAGACGTTTTCTTACCGCGCATTTTTGAGGGCTGTCTTGCGCGCATAAATGCAAACCTTCCACCGCAAGCAATAAACGAAGCAATTCTTAAGATGCAAAGCATTGAAGCCACCACGCTCGAAGAAAAAAATGAAGTGTTCCACGATTTTTTGACAAGTGGTGTTGAGGTGAGATTTTACGAAGGCGGGCGTGAGCGCAACGAAATTGTCAAGTTGATAGATTTTGATGACGCCCAAAACAACGAATTTCACATCGTGAACCAATGGACATTCGTTGAATATTCAGAGAAGCGGCCAGACTTGATTGCGTTTGTCAATGGAATTCCGTTAGTTTTGTTTGAGTTGAAGTCTCCCTCGCGCGAAGATGTGGAAGCATCTGAGGCTTATTTGCAGCTAAGAGGCTATATGCACCATATTCCTTCGATGTTTGTGCCGAATGCGTTTTGCGTGATGAGCAACTTGAGCGAAACTTATGTGGGCACAATCACGGCAGATGAAGACAGATATGTGGCGTGGAAAACGACCGACGGAGATTATAGCAACACCAAGGCTGCTTCTTGGTTTACCATGCTTGAGGGCATGATGGAAAAATCCAGGCTGTTAGACATCGTTCAAAACTTCATCTGCTTTAACGACACGGGCAGCAAAGTTATCAAAATTCTTGCTGCCTATCACCAATATTTCGGTGTGAAAAAAGCTCTTCTGCGAGCGCAAGATGCAATTTTAGGAGATGGGAAAATAGGCGTTTTCTGGCACACGCAAGGCTCTGGAAAATCGCTCTCGATGGTGTTTTTTGCTCATCTTTTGCAAAAAGTGTTGCCAGGCACCACATTTGTTGTCATCACAGATAGAAATGATTTGGACGATCAACTATTTTCACAATTCAGCAGATGCGCAAAATTTTTAAGGCAGATGCCACATCAAGCAACAAACAGGAAAGACTTGATAGAAAAACTCACGCACAGAGAAACATCGGGCATCATCTTTACCACCATGCAAAAATTCATTGATTCAAGTGAGCCACTTTGCAACAGATCAGATGTGGTGGTCATGGTAGACGAAGCGCACAGGGGCCAATATGGCCTTACAGAAAAGATGGAAAAAAGCGGAAAAGTTAGTGTGGGCACCGCTCGAGCGGTAAGGCGTGCGCTTCCTCACGCATCATATGTGGGTTTCACGGGCACTCCCATATCTTTAGAAGACAGAAACACGCGCGAAATTTTCGGCGATTATATAGATGTTTATGACATGACACAAGCGGTGGAAGACAATTCCACGCGCCCCGTGTATTACGAAAACAGAGTGGTGGCGCTCAAGCTCGACGAAAAAAAGCTGAAGAAAATCGATGCAGCTTACGAAGAATTCACCAAATATGCAAGCGATGCTTCCGTGAGAAAATCGAAGCGCGATTTGGGCGGGCTTGACGCCATTTTCAACACGCCAGAAACAATAGACACGCTGTGTAAAGACATCGTGAGTCACTATGAGAAAAACAGAGCAGACATCTTGTCGGGCAAAGCACTCATTGTGGCCTATAGCAGGCAAATCGCGATAAAAATCTATCGTAAAATTTTGGAGCTTCGCCCCGCGTGGAGTGAAAAAATAGGCGTGGTGATGACGATGTCTAACCAAGACCCTGAGGAATGGTTTGAAATTTGCGGAGGCACCACGCACAAAAAAGAGATGGAGCGGCGCTTCAAAGACGAAGCTGACCCCCTAAAGATAGCCATCGTTGTGGACATGTGGCTTACAGGCTTTGATGTTCCCAGCTTGTCGACCATGTATATGTTCAAGCCCATGCGCGGTCACGCGCTCATGCAGGCGATTGCCCGCGTGAACAGAGTGTGTCGAGACAAGCAAGGCGGGCTTGTGGTGGATTACGTGGGCATTGCAAACGCGCTCAAGCGTGCCATGAAAGATTATACGCACAGAGACAAATCGAATTATGGAGACATGGATATAGCAAAAACTGCCTATCCTAAATTCTTGGAAAAGTTGGATGTGTGCAAAGATTTGCTTTACGGCTTAAATTTCGAGGAATTCATCTTCACGTCTAAGAAAAGCGAACTTGCCAATGCAATATCTTTGGGCACAAATTGGCTGCTCGACCCTAAGCGTGGCGAAGATTGCGAAGATTTCTTGAAACAGTGCCAGTTAATGCAACGTGCGCAAAGCCTCTGTAAAAGTTTGATCGGTAAAGAAGACATGCATGTGGCGGCATATTTTTCTGTGTTGCGCGTTCAGATCTTAAGAATCACAGGCAAAACACAAAGCGGCAAAAAGGCAATGACGTATGCGCAATTCAACAAGCAGGTGTCTGAGATTTTGCAACAAAGTGTTCATTCACAAGGTGTAATAAATTTGCTGGACGCGGGCAGCGTGGAGGTTTCACTTTTCGATGAAGCATTCCTAGTTGAAATTTCCAAGATGAAAGAGAAAAACATCGCATTTGAAACACTCAAACGTTTAATCAACGAAAAGGTGCGAGATTATCAAAAGACAAGCATCGTGAGAGCAAGAAAGTTTTCAGAGATGTTGAACGCCACGCTGAATGCCTATTACAATTCGATGATCACAAACGCAGAGGTCATAGAAGAGCTTCTGAATATGGCGCGAGAGATGATGGCTGCGCGCGAAGATGCAGAGGCGCTGGGGCTAAGCGATGAAGAAGTGGCGTTTTACGATGCGCTCACAAAACCCGCGGCCGTGAAAGATTTCTATGAAAACGATGAGCTTGTGGCGATTACTAAAGAGCTCACTGAAACTTTGCAGAAAAGTGCAACGATAGACTGGCAGAAAAAAGAAAGCGCACGCGCGGGAATGCGACGCTCAATAAAGCGCCTTTTAAAGAAGCACAAATATCCACCCGAGGGTGTGGAAGATGCGCTGGAAACAGTCATGAAGCAATGCGAGATTTGGGCAGACGGGCAAGTGATGGAGCGCTAGCAAGTGATGGAGCGCTAACAAGTGATGGAGAATTGATCGCCAATTAATTGCTGATAGTTGCTCAACCTGCATTAAAATTGACCATCTGTTAAATTGACTATCAAATCTAAGTTGTTTGAAAAAAGAGATTGGATAAAAAATGACAAATGAGAAAACAAAAAGCAAGAAACCAAAAACCCAGAAAATAGAAAACGAGAAAACAAAAAAGCAAGAAAACACGGCAGAGATAGGCTTTGAAGCGCAAATTTGGAGCGCGGCAGACAAACTGCGCGGAAATATGGATGCATCCGAATATAAAAACGTGGTGTTGGGGCTCATATTTTTGAAGTATATCTCAGATAAATTTGAAGAGCGGCACGCAGAACTTGTGGCGGAAGGCGCAGGCTTTGAAGAAGATAAAGATGAATACACCTATAAAAACATCTTCTGGGTGCCAGAAAATGCGCGTTGGAGCGTGGTTTCATCTGCCGCACACACCCCAGAAGTGGGCGGTGTGATAGATGCTGCCATGCGAGCAATCGAAGATGAAAACCCGAAACTCAAAAATATATTGCCTAAAAATTATGCTCGCCAAGAGCTTGACAAGCGACGACTAGGCGATGTGGTAGACATATTCACCAACGTTAAAATGGCACACAAAGGCGACACAAAAGATATTCTGGGACGCACCTATGAATATTGCCTCACAAAGTTCGCAGAAAAGGAAGGCAAAAATGCGGGCGAGTTTTTCACTCCCACCTGCGTGGTGAAAACCTTAGTCGAAGTGATAGAGCCTTTCGCAGGGCGCGTGTATGACCCGTGCTGTGGCAGCGGCGGCATGTTTGTGCAGTCGCAAAAATTCGTTAAAAACCACGGGCAAAAAATCGAAGACATCTCGATTTATGGCCAAGAGTCTAACCCCACCACGTGGAAGATGGCGCAGATGAACCTTGCCATTCGCGGAATAGACGCAAGCCTTGGGCGCGCAAACGCCGACACGTTTTTCAACGACTTGCACAAATGCGAAAAGTTCGACTACATCTTGGCAAACCCGCCTTTCAACCTAAAAGACTGGGGTCAAGAAAAGTTGCAAAATGATCCGCGCTGGGCATATGGCACACCTCCCGCGGGAAACGCCAACTTTGCGTGGATGCAGCACATGATATATCACTTAAACAGACACGGCAGAATGGGGCTTGTGTTGGCAAATGGTTCGCTTTCAACGCAGACAAGCGGGGAAGGCGACATTCGCGCGAAAATTTTAGAGGCAGACCTTGTGGAAGGCATCATCGCCATGCCCGATAAGCTGTTTTACAACACAGGCATTCCCGTTTGTTTGTGGATAATTTCAAAAGATAAGGCACATGCTGGCAAAACGTTGTTTGTGGATGCCAGAAATTTAGGGCAGATGGTCAGCCGAAAACTTCGCGAGTTGGGTGATGCGGACATAAAGAAAATATCAACGGCGTTTGACGCGTTTCGTGCGGGCACTTTCGAGCCTGAACAGGGTTTTTCTGCCGTGGTAGGGCTTGAAGACATAAAGGCGCAAGATTACATTTTGACTCCTGGGCGATATGTGGGCGTGGCAGATGTGGCAGACGATGGCGAACCATTTGAGGAAAAGGTGGCACGCCTTACATCTGAGATAACCGATTGTTTTGAAGAGTCGAACAAGTTGCAAGAAGAAATCATGAAGAACTTGCAGGGAATTCGGCTTGGGGCTTAGTTGTTCAGGCACTTCGAACAACTGCGCGACGCGGCACGAAGTTTTTAGGTGTGAGATATGAAAACGCAAAAAGTAAAACTCGGGGATGTGGCTGAATTTAGAAAAATTTCAGTCAA
>CAVEFW010000009.1:0-3248 GCA_963615035.1 Phocaeicola dorei | reverse complement strand
GCCTTGCCCTCTCGAGTGCAATTTTTCTGCCTGTTTTCGCGAAACACACAAGGTGACAGAAGACTTGAATTTGCGCTTGAACCCAGATCTAAATTATGACGCTGCTATAAAAGAGGTGTGCCGGATGTGTGAGTTTTTTTTGACGCACGGGCCTGGCGCAGACACCATAGAAAACAACGCACCGCGCCAAGGAAGCCCGAACAGATTTTTGTTGTAGGAGAGATGTGGGCTGCGCGCCCGCACCCGCACCAGCACCTACACCCGCGCCCGCGCCCGCACCAGCACCTACACCAGCGCCTGCACCCGCACCCACACCCACACTCGCGCCCACGCCCGCGCCCACACCCAAGAATGGAGCTATGCATGTTAAATGACATATATCAATCGCTTGACCCAGTCGCATTTTCGCTAGGGCCGCTGACAGTGCGCTGGTATGGCATAGCATATGTTTTGGGCTTTGTCTGCGCGGCGTTTGTCATCTGGCGCACAGCTAAGCGATGGAAAGTGCGCATAAGCGATGACGCGCTCATGACCATCATGCTTTGCGCGTGTGTAGGCATCATCTTGGGTGCGCGTTTGGGCTATTGTCTGTTCTATGGTGCCGGTCATTACTTGCAAAACCCCGCAGAAATTTTGGCGTTCAGCAACGGCGGCATGAGTTTTCACGGAGGGCTCATAGGTGCGCTTTTGGGTGGCATCTTGGCGGCGAAACTCACGGGCATTCCATATTTAACGCTGGCAGACATCGCTGTAATAGGTGCGCCTTTGGGCTTGTTTTTCGGGCGCTGCGCAAACTTCATAAACGGAGAGTTGTGGGGTGCTCCCACAGATGTACCCTGGGGTGTTGTGTTTGCGAATGCGGGCGGCGTTGCAAGACATCCATCTCAGCTATACGAAGCTTTTCTTGAAGGCATAGTTATATTTGTGGTTTTGTTTGTTCTGTCGCGAAAGCAGCCCCCGCGCCCGCGCGGCACATTCTTAGGTGCGTTTTTAGTGATGTATGGCACTTTTCGCTTCCTTGTGGAATTTGTGCGCCTGCCAGATGTGCAGCTCGGCTATCTTTTGGGCACAAACTGGCTCACCATGGGGCAAGTGTTATCTGTGCCATTGGTTGTTGTGGGCGTTTGCTTGCTTGTTTTCGCGCATAAGAAAAAACTGCCGCAAACTGGGCAGCCATTACAAACAGGGCAAACAGGGCAGCCAGTGCAAGCAGGGCAGGCGGGGCAACCATTGCAATCAGACCAAGCAGGGCAGGCGGGGCAACCATTGCAATCAGACCAAGCAGGGCAAATGGAACAAACTGAGCAAACAGATCAATCAGGGCAAACGGAACAAACTGAGCAAACAAACCAAACAGACCAAACAGACAACAAAGAAGAGGTCATGGATATATATGACATCGATCAAAACCCGCTCGGTTACACAAAGGCGCGTCGCGGCATGTTTTTAGAGGAAGGCGAATATGTGTTGTATGTGTTGGTGATTATCCAAAACAGCGATGGCAAGTTTTTGATTACGCGCAGGTCAGATACTAAAGCGTGGGCGCCAGGTGATTGGGAAGTGCAAGGTGGGGGAGTGCGTGCATCGGAAACGTGTGAGATGGCGGCCATGCGAGAAGTGCGCGAGGAAGTGGGGCTAGATATAAGCGCGTGTCTGGGAAAATCGATTTATAGATATGAAAACACAGACCTTGCGCGAGGCGATAATTACATCGTAAACATCTATCATGCGCGTCTTGATTTTGACGCGCGTGATGTGAAGCTATGCGAGCGCGAGGCAGTTGACTTTAAGCTTGCCGCGTGGGAAGAAATTTGCAAGCTGGATGGGCAAGGCAAGTTTCTGCATTTCAAACGCATATGCCAAGCAATGCGTGCCGAAGGTTGCTTGGAATAACCACCGCTTTCATAGGTGAAACGCCATGCAGAAGTTGCAGAAATCGCAGAAGTTTCAAAAGTCGCAAAGAAGCGAAACGGTGAACAATTTTCGCCAAGCATATTGGCAACTTTTTTGTGCGCGCGATATGTCTAAGATCACGGTGTCAGATTTATGTAAGCGAGCAGGATATAACCGCGGCACGTTTTATCTGCATTTTAACGATATCGACGACGTGAGACTTGCAATAGAAGCAGACGTTATGAATAGCATGCTTGAGTGTGTGGAGAGTTGCTTGAAAAATGTTATGCGCGGTAAACTTTTTTTGCCCCGCGCCATGAACGAAGTTTTACAACTTCTGAAAAAAGACGAGGAATACATCGTGCCACTTCTGGGTGATGAACGCGACCCAGAATTTATTGAACACTTGACAGCTGAGTTAAAGCCACTTTGGCGCACGTATGTGATAGGAAACAACACAAAAAGATCGGAAGCGGAAATAGACCTCATTTTGGAGCAGGCAATAACGGGCGGTTTAAAGATGATAGGCGAGTGGTTGAAAAACCCTCGCGATGTGTCACCCGCAAAAATGGCGAAACTGGTCTATGACCTGCTCATTCGCGATGTGTCAGTGCGCGTGCAGGCATAAATTTCACAAACCCCCCAACTCATTGCCTATAGAAATCCAAGAAATCCGCAATCTTTTCGATGCATTCTTCCAACACTTCAACTCGCGGCAAAAACACGATGCGGAAATGATCTGGCGTGTGCCAATTAAAGCCACTTCCAGGAATTATGAGGACCTTTTTCTCTTTCAGCAAATCGAGCGCAAACTTCACATCGTCTGTTATGTTAAAGCGCTCTATATCCAACTTCGGAAACGCATAAAATGCAGCTTGGGGTTTTACACAACTCACACCGGGAATTTGATTGAGCGCCTCATAAACACAATCGCGCTGCTCGCGCACACGACCTCCTGGCACCACATAGTTTTTAACGCTTTGATGACCCCACAGAGCCGTTTGCACGATGCTTTGAGCGGGCACGTTGCTGCAAAGGCGCATGTTGGAAAGCATATTTAAGCCCTCTATGTAACCTTTGCCTAACTTTTTTTCTCCTGAAAGCACCATCCAGCCAATTCGATATCCTGCAATCATGTGGCTTTTCGACAACCCGCTAAACGTTGTGCAAAACAAATCGGGGGCAAGGCTTGCGATGCTTGTGTGTTCCAAGTCATCCATCACCAATCTGTCGTATATTTCATCGCTAAATATCATCAGCTCGTGCTCGCGTGCAACTTCAACCAGATCTAACAACAGCTCTTTGGGATATAGTGCACCTGTGGGGTTGTTGGGATTAATGATTACGAGCGCCTT
>CAVEFW010000008.1:4921-6534 GCA_963615035.1 Phocaeicola dorei | reverse complement strand
GTGCCTCTGCCAGTCTGCTCACAGAAGCCAAGCGATAAAGCGTTATGCGAATAGAAACCACAGCAGGGTCCACCGCTGCTTCCTCTAGCAATTTCACAAAAGGATCCATGCTCTCATATGGATAATTAAGAAGCATAGTGCCTTGCTTCAACACTTGCTTTGTGATGTTTTTATCTGGCTTTACTCTGGCTGGCCAAGCGGGGTTGAACGCTGGGTTCACAAGACCCGCACGCTGTTTTTGAGTAAGTTTGCTAGAAAGCCCCCACGTGTAACTTAAGTCTAGCGGAACTGTGGTGATGTATGTTTGCTCTTTAGTTAGTTTTAGTTGACTGAGCAAGGCTTGACCTACAACTTTCGAGAGCGGTTTGTTGCTCTCAAGTCGCACAGGAGCCAAACGACCGCGCTTCTTTAAGATGCGTTTCATGAACTCGCGATAGTCCACATCGGTTTCATCTGAGCCTTCTTCTGTGTCTAAGTCTGCATTGCGCGTAACGCATATCACGTTTGTGTGTTTGACTTCATACATGTCAAACACATGACCAGCCAGCGATTCAACCACTTCTTCAAGCAATATGTAGGTGTAAGGCTCTTCGCTTGCATTATGCGATGTCTTGTTTGTGTGGGCATCCAAATCGTTTAGGTTTTGCTGTGCGCTAGCATCTTTCGCTTCGTGTGCTTTATGCGCTGGGCTGGCAGGCAACTCTATTATGCGACCACATTGCTTTGGCATGGGGATGATTCCCAAAGTAACGCCTTCTGCACCCCCTACAACTTGTGCTCCACCTTTCTTTTTCTTCTTCTTTTTCTGCTGTGTGCTTGCGTTTGCAGATGACGCAAGCGCGGAAGCATTTTTCTTGGATGCTAAGCTTGCGTTTTCGTCTAGCCTCACAACAACATATAGCGCACCATTTTCCAAGTGAGGGAAGGGGTGGCGGCTATTCACAATCTGAGGAGATAAAAAAGGCACGATGTTTGTTTGCGCATATGATTTTAGATAGTCGTTTTGTTCGTGCGACAGTTCGTTTATATGCATATGGCACACGCCACTTTGCGCAAGTTCCGCTCGCAAGTTTTCAAAAACAAGCTGCTGATAGGGATAAAGCTCACGGCATCGTTCATGTATAGCGTCAATTTGTTCTGTTGGTGTAAGCCCGCTCTTAGAATCGATGATCGGTTGTTTTAGGTAAGATAAGTCGGTCAGGCTTCCCACGCGCACCATGAAAAATTCTTGCAAGTTGCTCCAAAAAATGCTTATGAAATTTAAGCGCTCGAGCAATGCGACGTTTTTGTCGGCACCCTGATCTAGCACGCGTTCGTCAAATGTGAGCCAAGATAGTTCTCTGTTCTGCAAATATGGAGCCGTCAACCTATATTTCTTCTCACAAGTTATTTTGTTTTTGTTGGAGCTTTGTTGTGAATAATTGGGTGTCATGATGTGTCCTTTCCTGCTTTTGTTTGTGGTGCCTGGGCGGGTTCTTTCACTTGTGTGGTTTGTGCCACTTGTGTGGTTTGCGGCATCTGCGGCGGGTTGTGCTGCCTGTGCAATTTGTGCCACTGCGGCGGGCTGTGTTGCCTGCGCAATTTGTGCCACCCGTGCGCCGTGCGTCATTATT
>CAVEFW010000008.1:0-4911 GCA_963615035.1 Phocaeicola dorei | reverse complement strand
TAATTGGGTGTCATGATGTGTCCTTTCCTGCTTTTGTTTGTGGTGCCTGGGCGGTTTGTGCCACCCGTGCGCCGTGCGTCATTATTTTTTCACATATTTTATAAATTGTCTTAAATTGTAGCTGTTTTAATTAAGACATCGATATTTTTTTGTGCACTTTATATCAATGTGCCGTAAAATTTGAAGAATACAAAACGTGGAACGTAAAACATTCAAGAAATATTGCTTGCCAACCTATAAATCACGCGATGGATAAAACGTTCAATCAACAACAAAAGGGGAAAAGAAATGTTAGACCAAATTGACTTCAAACATGCGAAAACTGATAAATCTCAGATAAAAGAGGAATATAAACAATTGGTTGAAAAGCTTGTTTTTTTGCAACAAAGTGCATCAAGAGCGGGTTTAGGTGTGGTGGTGCTCTTTGAGGGCTGGAATGGAGCCGGGAAGGGAAGTCGCATCTCAGATATTATGTATAACCTAGATGCGCGTGCTACCAGCGTGTATACGCCTCCCAAGCTGAACGTAAATGAGTTGGAAAAATTTCCGGGCAGAAAAAATGGCGTTACCGATTTTGACCCTGGAATGAAAGAGTTCTGGAGCGCTCTGGGCGCGCGAGGCACCATGACGTTTTATGATGGCGGATGGTATACGCGTGCGCTGGAATATTTGCGCATGCGAGAGGGAGATGCAAGTGCGTGTGTGCGCGACATTCAAAATTTTGAACGCCAGATTACAAGTGATGGCTATATCCTTACCAAATTCTTTGTTCACATTACTCCTGAAGTGCAAAAAAAGCGCTTGCATCACTTAAAAGAAGTGCAGTCGTGGCGCGTGAAAAAGCAAGACTTAAAGCAGCTGGATAACTATGACAAAGATTATAGAATTTACGACTTGTTAATCGACAACAACAATTTGCCTGAAGCGCCCTGGGTTATCTTGAACGGCGAAGACAGAGCGGGGTCAAATTTAAAGATAATTAAAACGCTGGTAGACGACATAGAAGCGCGCCTGAACAAATCGCTAGATCCTGCAGATGCTGCAGCAGCGCAAAAAGCTCGTGAAAATTCGGCAGGTGCGCTGAGCGGTCAGAAGAAAAATGCACCTTTAAGCGACGCGAAGGAAAATGCTGCTAGCGAAAAAAATGCTGAATGTAGTGATGCGAAAGATTCCTCTGCTTCAATCTATCCAAGTGAAATAGATGCAGCTATTCTGAAAAAATCTATCAAGGAAGCTAAGGCGGCCAGCAAGTTAGCACCTCACAGAAGCAGATTTGTTACGCTGAAAGATTATCCGCGCCTAGATGATGTGGACTATACGCTGGCGCTTTCGCGTGAAGATTACAAAAAGCAACTCAAACACGAGCAGAAAAAGTTGGGCAAGCTGGAGATAGAGATGTATCAGCGCCGCATTCCGTTAATCATCATGTATGAAGGCCAAGATGCGGCTGGCAAGGGTGGCAACATAAAGCGCGTGGCACAAGCACTCGACGCGCGTGCATACACCATTTTTCCAAGCCCTGCGCCAACAAAGCCAGAGCTTATGCACCCGCACTTGTGGCGCTATTGGACGCGGCTTCCGCGCGCAGGTCATGTGGGCATATATGACAGAAGTTGGTATGGTCGTGTGTTGGTGGAGCGTGTGGAGGGTTTTGCAAGCCCTGCGCAATGGACGCGAGCATATGATGAGATAAACGAATTTGAATGCAGCTTGGTAGACTGGGGCGCCATTTTGCTTAAGTTCTGGGTGGAGATAGACGCGACAGAGCAGTTGGCGCGTTTTCAAGCGCGTGCGGAAAACCCACTCAAGCAATGGAAGATAACTGATGAAGATTGGCGAAATCGCGAACGTGCGCCTCAATATCGCGCGGCTATAAACGATATGTTTCGCCTGACATCAACGCCTTATGCGCCTTGGCATATCTTAGAGAGCAATAACAAATATTATGCGCGAATAAAGGCGCTTAAAACGATTAACAAAGCACTTGAAGAGCGCATGAAGTAATTCGCGCGGAACTAACAGGGAGCGCAAGGTGCGCGCTGCAAGCGGCAAGTGGCGCGCAGTGAATGGTGTAAGGGCAGCGGTGCGCGGCACGTTGTGTGTGGCAAGCGGTGCGCGGTGAGCAATCAAGCATGTTGCAAGTAAGAAAGGCAGCGTAAATGACATCTAATAACAAGCAAAAAAATGAAACCATCACCTATGCGCAAGCAGGCGTGGATATAGCGGAAGGTGCGCGTGCTGTTGAGGCAATAAAAGATGCTGTTCATAGCACATATCGCCCTGAAGTGGTGGGAGATATAGGTGGCTTTGGTGGTCTGTTCAACATATCGGCTGCAAAGGATATGAGCGAGCCGCTTTTGGTTTCGGGCACCGATGGCGTGGGCACAAAACTAAAGGTGGCGCAGTTTTTAGGCAAACACGACACGATCGGCATCGACTTGGTCGCCATGTGTGTAAACGATGTTTTGGCTTGTGGAGCAGAGCCTTTGTTTTTCTTGGACTATGTAGCCGTGGGAAAACTTGACGCACAGGCGATGAAAGAAATCGTGGGCGGCGTGGCTTTGGGCTGCAAACAGGCAGGCTGTGCGCTTATTGGTGGCGAGATGGCCGAACACCCTGGTGTGATGGAAGCAACAGATTATGATGTGAGCGGGTTTTGCGTGGCGCTGGTAGATAAACCTTGCATGTTAGGTGCGCAAAACGTGCGTGAGGGCGATATTTTGTTGGGCTTGGCTTCCAGCGGATTGCATTCAAATGGTTATTCTCTTGCGCGAAAAGTTACGATTGACGCCACCTCGCGAGAAGATGCTCTTTTGCCGCGTGAAGATTTGGGCGGCTTATCTGTTGCAGAGGCTCTTTTAACTCCCACGCGCATATATGTGAATGCCGTGATGGAAACGCTCAAAAATGTGCCAGGTGCCTTGCACGCTTTGGCACACATAACAGGTGGCGGCATTACAGAAAACTTGAACCGCGCATTGCCCAACAATCTAGACGCGCTAGTTTCTTTGGGCACGTGGGATATTCCCCCTATCGTAAAACACGTTGTGCGTGCTGCAAATTTATCTAAAGACGAAGAGCTAAAAACGTTCAACGACGGAATAGGCATGGTGTTCATAGTCGACCCTGCGCACATATCCGATGTGGAACATACCCTTGAGCTTGCGGGTGAAAAAACGTATCGCATAGGACACGTGGTGGGCGGAAGTGGAGTTGTGAAATATACACAAAACTGATTTTCTCTGTGTGGGTTTTGAGGTGTGTTTGCTCTGCCATAAATTGAGCCTAGGAATTGCGCCTGAGAATTGTGTCTGAAAACTGTGCCAGACATTGCGCCAGTTCGGCAACCTGAAGGGCAACTAAGGCAGGGCTTCTCCTGTGTGTTCCGAGCTTTTGATTGCGGCAGGCGTGGCTCCATATAGAAGTGCTGTGCTCAATTCGTTGGTGATGCTTCCATCTGTTGGTGCCACCCACGCGCCACCAGCAAGCTCGTTTGCTCGCGCGGTGGCTGCAGCAATTTGTTCATTTGTTCCAATAGAGCTTGTAATCAGTTGCATATAAGCCACCCTCCCGTTGTTTGTTAGGTGGATGCCATCTGCGTTTAGCCAATCGTCTTCGTGGCCTTGGCAATAGGCATACCAATCTATCACGTGAACATATTCGGGGTGATTTGCAGCAACGCTATATATGTTTGCGTTCGTTGTTTCGTCGTTCATATCTGGGCTTAAAGTGGTTATGAGCCATATTGTTTTTTCGCTGCCGATGCTGGTTACAAACGCGTCCAGTTCACTGAGTGTGAAAGAACCGTTTGACCCTAAAGAGATAATCACGTTTTTGCCGACGTTGCCATTTTCAACGTAATATTCATAGACTGTCTTTCCCGCTTTGAGCTGTCTGTTGCCGCACGCATCCAAAAGCCCGCCTGTATAAGCTTGATGAAATTCGTCTACAAGCCCCACAGACACAGAATCTCCGATCATCAAAGGCTCGTATGTTTGCACATCACTAGCAGCACTATCTGCATCTTCGCCGTCTTCGTCTGTTTCACTTTCGCTTTGTCCGTCTGAATTTGCCACAATGCTGCCCTCTGATATGCCTGCTTCTATGTCTGCTTGCGTTAAAAGCCCCATGCCTTCATCGGGGTTTTGAGCGCACGCCAGCCCCACACCTGAAACAACTATTGCCAAAGCAGATGTGCAACATAAAACTTTTGCACGCATAAGGGCATTTGTGCCAATGCGCTTTGTGCGCATCTTCGCCAAAAATTTGCCGATTGCGCCTTTTCGGATAGGGTTTTCCACAAATCTGTAAGAAAGTTCTGCCACAACGAATATCAAGATCACTTCACCGATAATCTTTAGCACACTAGGAGTGCCTTGGTTTGCGGGGTTGATTAAGAGCAGCAGGGGATAGTGCCAAAGATAGATGCCATAAGAACGTGTGCCAATCCACACAAACGCTGGCATCTTCAAGATGCGCCCCAAGATTGATGTTGGCAATGTGATGCAGGCAATGAGAATTGCTGTGAGCACAGAGGCAAGATCAAGGCCGCCATAATAAAAAAACGGATGGTCTCCCGATATAAAACACGTCATGGCAATAAGTGCCAAAAGACTAACTAAACCTAAAATTCGCATGGTGGTTTGAATTTGTTTTGGGGGGTTGGTTTTGCTTACTCTGAAATCTGTTGAAAAAACAGGCCAAACAAACGCCAGATAGGCGCCTATCAACAGCGAAAAAGCGCGCGTGTCTGTTCCATAGTATACGCGCGATGGGTCTTCTGCGGGGTTGTATAGCGCAGCCATCAAGACAACGGAAGCTATAGATAAGCCCAGCACTATGCGACGCGCACACGCCTTTGATGCGCGCAACTTATACATCGCCAACAAAATGAGGGGCCACACAAGATAG
>CAVEFW010000007.1:0-6016 GCA_963615035.1 Phocaeicola dorei | reverse complement strand
TATCTAAGAGATTTGGAAGTCTTTTCTGTAAAACCCGTATTAAAGTTACGCGATTGCTAACTCAAGAAATGCTTCGCCACCGCACACATCATGTTTTATCACTAGAAATGCGTTGCTCGCTGATGCAAAAAACAAGGAAATGATTGGGATGCGCGTTTATTTGGCAGGCATCATGATTTTTGTTATATAATATTGTTATACAAAAAGATTTAGGAGACATTGTGATTATTCTTGAATGTGCGCTAAAACATGGAGAAACTAAAAAAGACATTAAACATGCAGTCAAAAATGCAATAGCTATGAGGTGCAGAAATTTTGACCCTCCTTGCCATTATGCACTCGCAGGTGCCAACCAGTCAGGAATTTTGATAGAGGTTTTGTTGCCGAACAAGAAAATGGCGAATTAATCGCATATCACTCGATGAAATTAAGTAAAAAGATGTCCAGAGAACTTGGATTGGAGTGGGAAAATAATGAAAAAAATCAAATTGGCAGACGGTAAAACATATGATGAAAGTTACTTTGAGGAACTCTCCAACAAAGCCGCCAAGGGCAACTATCCAGGCACTCCGGGAGAGTGGGTTATTCGCCCGCAAGGCAGACCTAAATATTGCGACGAAGAATTAGTGACGATTGCTTTTAAGGTGCCCGCATCGCAACGTGAAAAAATTGATGCCCTCGCCAAAGAAGAAAACAAATCTCGTTCTCAGTTTATAAGGTCAATTTTGAGTTCCGCAATCTCATAAACGCAAAACGCGAAGTCTGAAACGCAAAGCCAAAAACACCAAATTGCAAGGCAAACGACGCGAACAACAAAAGCAACACCTAAAAACCCGCCTAAAAAACCAGTTCCGTCTAAAGCCCTACTTCCTGTTAAAACCCTACTTCCTGCTGGCAGCGTTTGACACCATCTTTGGCACCCGTGAGTGCGCGAGAATACCAACTCTCACCACCGCGAATGGCAATTTCTAGTGCTGTTACTGCCTGCTTATACCACTTAAGCGCATCCGCAAAACTTTGAGTGCACCCAAATCCGACTTCAAAACAATCCCCCAGCCTGAGTGCCGTACTGCCAAAAATCACAGGGCTCTCATTTTCTTCATCGCACAGTTCTGCGGCACGCGAATAACACTCAAACGCCCGCTTGGCATCTGGCTTACACCCCATTCCGCGCTTATACATATCTCCGAGTTTGTAACACGCCTCTGCGATATCCGCTTTCGCCGCCTGGCTCAAATAATCAAACGCACGCGCCTTTCGCGCCTCGTCGGTGTCATCTTCAAAATAGCCCCAATACCACCCCTCGCACCTGTCGTAACTATAGATATAACCCAAGTTCAAGCATGCGTAAGGGTTTCCAGCCCCCGCAGAATGCCGATACAAAATTTCAGCCGCCTGAAAGCACTCAACGCGTGCCTTGTGATCTTTTTGCGTCGTGTAAGTCATGGCTTCGTTGTAATATTCGGCACCGTAATACAGCGCAAGGCTGCCATCTGGGTCGTTGTTTGCCTCGTAATAATTTGTGTATGTGCGCCCTAGATAATTGTTTTCGCTGTCAAAAACGGGCTCTGTAATCCAGATATTAGGCAAATTTTCGCCGTTGGGATATTTCTTGCCATCTTCCCCTATCTCGAGCACTGGCGCCGTGCACTTAAGATAGTGTCCGCCGCCCAAATCTTGCCCGTCATATCTAATCATCTAGATACACCTCCAAACCCAATTTGTTCCACCTGCCTACCTTTTCTATGCTGGTGAGTTTTGCCGAAAGTTTCTTGCCGCCATCCATGAGGCGCGCCAGAATTTCGTTGCAATCGGCACAAATATAACCTATGGGCACACCGTGCGCTCGCACGCGAATTGCGTAAGCATCTATGCGATTGTCTCGCTCACGCAGAAGTTCCAACTCATCGTCAACTTTTAGTCCCGCAACTATTTCGTCTATGTTGTCTATGTGTGTTGTGCCAGCAACTCTTGTGTCAGGAATCAAGGTAATTTTTTGCTCGAAGGGCATGGGGATAGACAAGCCTGCGCCTTGTGCCACAGCCGCATCAACCAGAGCTTTTGAAGTGAGAGGCGTGATTGCGCTGTTATTTTCTGGGGTTTCGCTGTTGTCATGCAAGCGTGCGGCACCGAGTTCGGCACCGTCAACAACATCATGCGTGCACTCGTTGCTGTTTTCCGCGGTCATTTCATGGTCATGCAAGCGTGCGCCACTATTTATGTTTTCGCTGTTCATTTTTACGCTCATGTTTTCGCATCTCATCTTTTCGCCCCCGCATCACCTAGCAATTCCTTGCAACGCCTTTCATATTCAGCCGCAACTTGTTCTTGTTGCTCTATTTCATCTTTTAGTTTCTCAGTTTTTTCCATAACCCACTTAGTGTTTTCGAGTTTTTCTTTCATGCAATACGGCAACGAATTTTTCAACGCGGTAAGTTGTTGTTCGCACGTGCGCATCTGCGCCAAGAGCACTTCAAATTCCGCTTGCTGCTCTATCTCAGTTTGCGCATCTATGTTGTCTTCTTCGTCAATCCATCTGCTTGTGACTTCTAGGCTTTTCAGCAAATCGATATCTCCATTTTCGTATGCACTTTGCGCAATCGCAAAAAGTCGCTTCTCGTCTCCTCCTTGAAGAGGATGCAAATCTGGATGCAATCGCTTAACCAAAATTTTGTGGATTCGCTTAATTTCTCGCGCTTGAATAGGAGACACCACCTTGGAGCCTGCCATGCGTTCCGCAATACTTATGAACCGCTCTATCGCCTGCGATAACTTTTCTTGCCATTCCTCAAACTCTGAATCCAGTTGTGCCTGTATCTGTTCAACATCCACCGATTCGCCCGCGTTTATGCGCGCTTGAGCTAATGTGTAAGCTCGTTTTTTGCGCCGCGCTTCAATTTGCGTCTTCAAAAGATCATTTTCAAGATATCCAATTTTTGTTGCATAATCAGCCTCAATGCGTGGGTTTTCCTGCAGTTTTATGTAGTCAATCTCATACAAAATTTCTGCTATTATGTTTTGCACGTGCTTGATTTTTTCTCTCGCAGATAAATTCTCAAATTCCTTAGTTTCTATATCCGCGAATTCTTTTTTAGCGGCGTAAGTTTCTGCACGTTCACGTTCGCATTCACGCTTCGAGCAATTTTCAACTTCGAATGGTTCTGCACGCTCGCACTTTTGGCGATTTTCAGTTTCTGCTTTTTCTGAATGTTCGTTATCCATATGCCCCTCCACTTAGATTTATATGCAAATCATAATACAGTTAAAAGCCCGATTTCGCACAAATATTCGACGAAACATAGGGGTGCAGCAAACTTTCCGCTTGAAATGAACAAAACTAATTTTTGACGGCTTGCTCTGTGCAAAAAAAAACGCGCGGTGAAGTTTTTGGCGATGCCTTACAAATCAAGGCTATTTGGATTCAACAGAAAATCCATAATGCCCATAACCACAATGCCCCTTTCATTGCGCCATAACTTGATTCTGTCCTTCACAACGATGATTTTTTTGAAAGAATCGTTAATGCGAACCAGCGAATTTTGCTCCTGCTCCATTTTTTCTTGGTCGGGAATGGCAAATGCAGACTGAATATAGTATCTTCGACTGCCAAGATTGCAGACAAAATCGACTTCCAATTTCTTGCGCACAGCCCTTCCTTCTTCATTTTTTTCTGTATGATTTACAACACCCACATCCACATTGAACCCTCTGATAAGAAGTTCGTTATAGATGATGTTTTCCATAATGTGGATTTCTTCTTGCTGGCGAAAGTTAAGCCTCGCATTACGAAGCCCCACATCTGTAAAATAGTATTTATACGGCGTGGCAATGTAGCGCTTGCCTTTGATGTCATAGCGCTCTGCCTTGCTGATAAAAAAAGCATCCAGCAGATAGCTGATATAGGCACCAATCGTTTTATCGCTGACGGGCATGCCATTGCTGCTAAATGTATTCGCCAACTTTGTGGGATTCGTCAGTGACCCTACCGCAGATGCCAGAATGTTAAGCAGTGCCGACATAACATTGTCTCCACGCAAATTATGTCGATTCTCAATGTCTTTCAAATACAACTCTTGGCACAAAGCAGTCAGATATCCAGACTTCAACTCATCGGTTTTTCTGCCAAGAATCTGCGGCAGCCCGCCAAAGGTATAATAGTCGACCCATGCATCATATTTATCGCCCGAGTATGCCGAAACATACTCAGAAAAAGAAAGAGGATATACGCGCACCTCATCTCCGCGTCCACGAAACTCTGTAAGAATATCTGAAGAAAGAAATTTAGAGTTGCTTCCAGTCACATAAATATCCACATTGTCCCGTCGGTTCAACCCATTGAGCACCGCTTCAAAATTTTTGCATAAATGAATTTCATCCAGAAACACATACCACATTCTGTCATCCGAAATCCGCTCTTTGATGTAGGCACTCAATTTCTTGCTGTCATGAAGTTCCTCGAAGTCATCGTCATCTAGCGGAATGGATATTATTCGAGACGATTCCACACCAGACTCAATCAGATATCGATAATAAAGCTTAAACAGAAGATACGATTTCCCGCAACGGCGGATGCCAGTAACAACCTTTATCATGCCGTTTTCTCTTCGTTCTATCAATCGGTTCAAATACAGATCTCGCTTGATTTGCTCCATGGCTTAACACTCCTTACTTCGGGAAAATGTGAATAGTTGCATTTTTCCGTAATGGAATTATATTCACGACAAAGAGTATTGTAAACATCATATGGTTTACTACTCCGAGAAATGGTGAAAACTTGCATTTTTCCGTAATAAGGCTTTATGTTACTGGCTTCTTTACGAGTTGCATTCGTTGGACTTTATGTGCCGCTTCAACCTAGTACCTCGTGACAATTTCTTTTAGACGTTTGTCGCTTATATAAATTCCATCAATTCAGTTTGGGGAGTCGACACTTTGAATAGTCTTTCAAAGATAATCCTTATGCCTCGTAGCAAATTACTTCGTTTTCGACCTGCTCGATTACGTCATTGGGAATATCTTTAACAGCAATTCGGGAAGCCATATTCATACGTGGGTTGTAAATCCCAAGATACTCCACGCTCTTGAATTCGGGATGAACCGAGTGAAGTCCCATGCGCCAATACATAAGCAATTGAAGCGTTTGTTCCTTTTTAATCGATGCCTTGGACACTTTAAAATCCCACAGCGTATCCGCCGTCGTGAAGTCTCCATCACCATAGGAAACCACACGGGTATAGCCCCCACTAAATGTAAAGCCATCAAGCACTTTTGGACCGTACACCTCAAGAAAATGTAACGCACGCTCCACCATAGTTCGCACATTCGCAATCGTTGGCGCATCGGGATTGATATCGTCAACGGGTCTATAGCCCTTGATGCCAGCCCTGAAACAAACATCGAAGCCAGACAACTTTACAGCGTTTGAAATCGATAAGTCATCAAGTCCCTTGACGCCAGATAGGAGCTTATCAGCCTTGTCTTTCTCCTCAATGAGCGACGCACCCATCAGGGAAATTACGAAAGCATCCTTCACTGGTGTGCCAGACATAAAACGAGTCATATAATCAACAGCTATACCCATCAGACTCGCATGAACATTTTCTTTTGGGTTCAATGTGTCTATGCCATCGCCTAGTGTCTCGGACTTAAAATCTTTCGGTTTGATATAGCCACCTCGAGGCTGTTTCACTTTCCCGATGCGCTGCGTTACAGAGCATCCTCTCATCAATGGCGGCACTTCATCAATGTCATTCATTGTTTTACTCCTCAACTTAATAACTACTCTTTTATTGTAGATGATAAGCCTACACATAGTGCCCACTCAACTTGGACTTCCATCTAGAAACCAAGCACACATTAAATGAGGGCGGGTTGCATTTTGAGGGATATATCAAGTTCAAGCCCTATTTACTCCAGCAGTTTTACAACAGCATACACGAAAAAGAATGCTGGCAATCTTCACAGATCGCGTTACTTTAATACGGGTCACAATCTCCCGAATTTCCTAAATAATCAC
>CAVEFW010000006.1:0-6985 GCA_963615035.1 Phocaeicola dorei | reverse complement strand
TTATTGTCTTTGGCTAGAAGATGCCACACCTAATGATTTGAAATCCATGCCGCTTGTCATGCAACGAATTCAGTCAATCAAGGAATTCAGAGCTAGATCGTCTAAGAGTGCTACAAGAAAAAAGGCGGAAACTCCGTGGTTGTTTGACGAGGTAAGGCCTCCAAAAACAAATCCTTTTATAGCTGTTCCAGAAACGTCCTCGCAAAGAAGAAAATACGTCCCAATTGGTTTTATCGAAGATTCAATGATACCAGGAAACGCAATTCGCTATATTGCAACAGGTAGCCTATACGTTTTTGGAATAATTATGTCTTCTGCTCATAATTCTTGGCTTAGAACTGTTTGTGGCAGATTAAAAAGCGACTATCGATATTCAATAGGCATCGTCTACAACAATTTTCCGTGGCCTGGGGTTTCGGCGGAAAACATAGACGTGCCAGTTGAAGACTGCGTTTCAAAAGAAGTGCGAGAGCAAATCGAGGCGTGCGCGGCAAAAGTGCTGGATGCTCGCAGTTTTTACGTAAAACAAGCAAAAGAGGCAGATCAAAGCTGTTCTTTGGCCGATATGTATGACCCAGAAAATGAAGCAATTTACACAAAACTCACTTCCGCGCATGTTGCCCTAGATGCTGCGGTGGAGGCGGCGTATGGCGTAAACTTCGCAGGCGATGAAGAAAAAATCGTAGCACACCTGTTTTCCCTCTATGAACAGCTAACTAAAAATCAAACGCAAAAATAGCAAAAACTCAAACCCAACTCCCAAACAACAACTAACGCAATCCCGCCCAACAAACACGCAACTTACAAATAAACACTGCTGCTCAAGTTACGTTTTGTTATAATCAAAATAAGACAAGCGCATGGAGGTGAAAAATGTCACAAACACCTATTTCAATAGAAATGTCTGACACGCTATCCCTAGAAGATCAAATGCAACTGGCAATGCAACAGGTAGTCGAAGGCAAAGTTTTTTCTATGGACGAATTTCTAGCAACACTATAAAACTCGCCATAAAACACACTAGAAAATGTATGAAGTGAAGAGGCAATCATGTTTACCATTTCTGTTCTTGGTTCCGCGGCTGTGTTGGCGATGCTCCCTATTATTTTGCTTTTGCTTCTTATCTATACTTTGTACACGATTGGCTCTTGTATTTGCATATATTTAAAAGACAGAATGGAAAGAAAGAAAGCGCAGCAGCATTTAATGGAAAGAAAGGCGGAAATCGACTCCGTTTTAAAGGAAGAGCATGACTTTTGGCTAAAGCTGAACGAACCAGAAGGACCATTAACTAAAGACGAAATACTGCATTATCTCAATGAATGTGAGCGCCTGCGTGAAGAAGCGTTCATGTTGGCACACAAGGAATCGCCGTATTTGTTTGATTATAAGCTCCCTCATCTAACTAAAAATAGATTCAAGCTTGAAGAAGTGCCGCTGGGTGATGATAAAGTTCAGAGATATAACATCGTTTAGCTGCAGGTAAACCGCATGTTGCTTATTACTAAAGCGTTTGCAGCTTATCCTAGTTGGTAAAATGCCGAACGATAAACGCGTTTTTTACCGAATGGAAATGTGGTAAAATACCGAATGTATTCAAAAGCAGGAGGTAGAGGCGTTGTCGTATTCTAGTTTGACACCTAAAGGTTATAAGCCCCGATTGGTTGAAAATAGGCTTTCGTCTTTAATGGAGGCCTTCGGGTGCGTTGAAATCACTGGGCCCAAGTGGTGCGGGAAAACTTGGATGGCAATGAGCAAATGCGAAAGCATGACACCGCTGGATAGCGCAACTGAGCGTGAGGCAGCAGAACTTGACGCGAGTTTGGCTTTAGTAGGCAAAACGCCACACTTGGTTGACGAATGGCAAGAGGTTCCAAGTGTATGGGATGCAGTTCGCCGTTACGTTGATGCTTCAGGAAATAAACGCGGATCATTGCTTTTAACAGGTTCGACTGCTCTCAAAAAAGACAGACGCTCTGAGGTGAGGCATTCAGGCACTGGAAGAATTGCTAGGTTGGAGATGTCGCCAATGACGCTATGTGAATCAGGCGATGCTAAGCCAAAAATTTCGCTGTTAGACCTTTTGAATGGAATGGAATTTGAAGCAATCAGAAAAGAAACTTCGCTTATGGATGTTGCACGGTGGTGTTGCAGGGGTGGATGGCCTGCTAATTTAGGGCTAAAAGATGAAATCGCTTTTGAAACAGCATCGCAGTATATTCAAAGCGTAGTGGATGT
This sequence comes from Phocaeicola dorei, assembly GCA_963615035.1. GTDB lineage: Bacteria > Actinomycetota > Coriobacteriia > Coriobacteriales > Eggerthellaceae > CAVEFW01. Next base: position 4,747 of record CAVEFW010000006.1, on the reverse strand, counting down.
AAACATTGTTGATGAGAAAAAATCGCCAGAAACCGCAATGGCGTTGCTCAAGGCGCTTTCCATGAATGCAAGTCAAGCTGCAACGCTTAAAACTTTGGGAAAAGACATGGGGTTCGGCGAAAATGCGACTGACGTCGATACGATAAAATCATACATCGACCTGTTTATTCGACTTAAAATTATTGTGAATGTGCCTGGCTGGGGGCCACCAATGCGCTCTAAGTTAAGGGTGCGCACAAAACCGAAGCGTTACTTTTGTGATCCTTCTTTGCCTTCCGCCTTGCTTGACGCAAAACCTGAACGGCTTTTGAAAGATGGGCAAACACTGGGGCTTTTGTTTGAGAATCTAGTTTTAAGGGATTTGCAAGTTTTCCTCTCAACATATTCAGGCGTTGGAAACAAAATTTCTTATTACAGAGATGATCGCGGGCTGGAAGTCGATTTTATTGTAGAGAAGGGAGACGTTTGGGGGGCAATTGAAGTCAAGTTGAGCGACACAAAAGCCGATGAGGGCGCAAAAAACCTGTTGAAGCTTAAAGATAAAGTTGAAAGGAATTCTGCTTCGCAAGTTTCTTTGCCTTCATTTTTGGCTGTAGTTGTCGGGCGAGGCAGTTTGGCATACACTCGCCCTGATGGGGTCAGCGTTATCCCCATTGCGCTTTTGGGCCCATAACGAGTGGGCCGCGCGCCTGATTTACCATTTAAACAACATCGAGGGCATCACACTTTCACTGCACCACACCATCACTCGGAAAAACGCAGGCAATTTTATGGAAGCGTTATAAAACCGAATGAGATCTGCGTTTTTTACCGAACGGGAGCACGAGAAAATGTCAAATTAATTGCAAAAGCGCACCGTTTAACGTTGCAAATTTTGCAAAAATGTCAAAATCTGTAACGTTAAACGCTTGTTTTTCCTTGTCGAATGGTACAATGAACAAAAAGTCGCAAACGCTGCAAGGACGTGACATGGAACTGTTCTTACGAGAAAAATATCTTAAGAAAATAAGAGGTTTTTATCATAGCGAAGACATCATTAAGGTCATCACAGGCGTGCGAAGATGCGGAAAATCAAGCCTTATGACGATGATAGCAAATGAGCTTGTTGAACAAGGAATAGCAAAGAAACAAATAACCTATTTAGATTTAGACCAAAGAGTGCACCGCAAAATCAAAACAGCCGATCAACTTGAATCTTTGATTGAAAATTGCATTCAACACAAAGGTGTGAATTACCTTTTTATAGACGAAGTGCAAAATGTTGAAGGCTTTGAAGAGGTGATAAACGGTTTTAGGTCAGAGGGAAACTGTTCAATTTTCATTACGGGATCCAATTCTTATTTGCTCAGTGGCGAACTTGTAACAAAACTAACGGGCAGATATATCGAATTTGAGATGTTTCCGCTTTCGTTTGAAGAATATGAGCAGATGAAAAGTTTTTACGACATTAAAATAGATTCAAATCCGCAAATAGAACTTCAAAATTATATCCTTGAAGGTGGGTTTCCCAGAACTGTGCTCATCGAAAGCTTGGCAGACAAAAGGGCTTATACGCAAAACGTGGTCAAAGAAATTTTTGAGAAGGATATTCAAAGAAGAATCAAGGTCAGAAACAAAGAATCGTTTGAAACAATTCGCAACTATATGATTAACAATTTTGGATCTACAACAAGCATTAACAACTTATATGAGGACTTGCAAAACAATGGTCAAACTATAAGTAGACAAACGCTCACGCGCTATATTAAAGCACTGATAGACGCAAAGGTGCTTTATGAATGCACCAGATTTGATATGAAATCCAGAAAATCGATTTCTGGTGAGAAGAAATACTACATCTCGGATTTGAGTTTTTTCTTTGCCCTCAACACAGACAACAGAATAAATTACGGTCCTGTGCTTGAAAACATGGTTTTTTTCTATGCAAAAAGTTTAGGTTGTGCTGTGAGCGTGGGCAGAATTGGAAAACTGGAGTGCGACTTCATATGCCGAAATGCATCTATGGATTACTCTTATGTGCAAGTGGCTTACACCATTTTGCAGAGCAAGGAAACCGAAGATCGAGAATATCGTCCGCTAGAAAAAATTAAAGACAACTATCCAAAATATGTGATGACCACCGATTATCTGATGCAGAAACGCAACGGCATCAAACACGTAAACTTGATGGAATTCATGAAAGCTGAAAAGACATTTTAGTTTGACTGTGTTTTAGCGCGGCGTTTTGAAATTTGCATAAACTGAAGCAGAGGCAAAAATCAGTTAGAACCACGTCCTGCCTTGAATTTCAAAGCTCTTTCAGGGCAGGCGTCTATGCACTTTCCACACACCATGCAATCACCAGACACAACTGCCTTAGTCTTTTCGCTTATAGGCGCATCTAAAATTTCAGGCGCACACAAACATACACTTTTACACTTGTTGCACTTAACACAGCGCGTGTGGTCTATGTGCACGTTTAATATGCCCACACGCCCTATGGCTTCATAAAAACCCCCTAGCGGGCATAGATATCTGCACCAAATTCGCTCTTTGTAAAACAGTTCGATTAAAACTATTGCAACTAACACCACCAAACCTGTGCAAGAGCCAAAAACTAACAATTTGTTTATAGCGCCGATAGGCGAAAACAACTCAAAGATGGGAATGCTTAAGATGGCAGATAAAACTATTATGCACAAACACACAATCATCTTTATATAGGGGTGCAACTTTAAGTTTTTAGTGATTTTCAAATCGCTTGAAGTTTCGCCTTTACAATCACGCGACAATTCTTTACCCTCATGCATCTTATCTATAAATTTATGTTTTATCCAATTTATGCCTTCGAGCAAAAAATTAACGGGGCAAACCCAGCCGCAGAATGCCCTGCCGCGAATAAGCGCATAAAAAATGAGAGGCAGCAATCCAGCAAGTGCCCAATCGCCAACCGATTTAGAAGCCACAATAACTTCTATTGTTGCAAGTGGATCCAAGATATTTAAGCCAAAAACATTTGACGATGAAAGCGAACCATAGAAAAATTGAGTTGCTGGTGTTAGCACTTTTTCATCAACGTATGCATTGTTGTTTAATCCAAACAAATTCCACCCACATATTAAAAGTGGCAATGCAAATATAAGAAGCGATAAAGTTTGCACTATGCGTCTTGGAATAGTAACTTTCATGTTTCACCTGTTTTATTAAAGTGCCTCTAGCGTTTTTGCTTAGCGCTTTTGTATCCGTTTTTGCATTATGGGATGTCAATTCTTCTTGCAGAAATTTCAGGATCATCTTCAAAGTTTGCATACACTAGATTTACAGTTAACACGCCTGTTATATCGCTTAAAGACGATGCAATTTTATGAGAGGCGTCTATGCTTTGCGCCTCTATGGTAATCACAATTTTATAGCCCTGAATTTCATGGACTTCCACGCCTTCAACATCTTTTAGTTTTTCACTAACTGTCTGTGTATATTCAGAAGATGTGTTTACTATCAAACTAGAAATAACCAATTCAAATCACCTTTAAATTACGTATGCGCTAATCTGCTTTAATTAAAATAACTTCTAGGAAAAATGTGTCTATGCGGGTTGGTGCATGTTTTAATTGCGAGGTAAAAATTAAGATTGCACGTGACAGGTGGTGCATTCGTTGTATCCCGCTAAAATGGTGTTTGAAGCTGGGTCGCCATTTTCAAAGTGAGTTTTGGGTGGAGTTTTAGCTGCACTCAAACGCGGCGCACCGCTCTCACTTACACCATGACAACCCAAGCAACTCAAATTGCCCATTCTCTCATAGCGCCCTGTGTGGTTTGCTGGCATCAAAGGAGGTGCACCCTCTGGAATGTCTTTATTTATGTCAAGTTGTGCTGGCTGAGCATTTCCAGAACAACCCGCCACGCAGAACAAAGATATTGATGCAACAACTAAAGCACTAAGGATTGTTTTTTTACGCAACAGCCCTTTACTTATTTTGAACACTCGCCCATTACTTATTTTGGGCAACTGCGCTCTACTTATTTTAAACAACCGCCCATTACTTATTTTGAACGAACGCGCTCTATTTGTTTTGTGCAACTGCTCATTGTTTTTCTCGCGTGCCCCCTCTTTGCGCAAACTCAATATAGCACTGCACATTTTTTTTATGTTGCTTGTCATGTTATCCCTCAACTTTCACTATAGACACACATGTTTTTTTGTAATCTGGCTCTTTTGAGAGCGGACAATATGTGTCTTGAACAGCCAAATTTATGAGCGTTTCATCTGCAAAGAAAGGTGCAAACACACTGCCCTGTGGAGGAGTTGTGCGACCTGCAGTTGAAACTTTAATCACAAATTCACCGAAACGAGATTTTACACGCACCATATCGTTATTCGATATGCCCAATTTTTGGCAATCCGCTGGGTTCATATCTAAGAGTGCCTCTGGCAGCGCACGATGAAGTTCTGGAATGCGCCTTGTCATAGAACCTGTATGCCAATGTTCCAAAAGTCTGCCTGTGCAGAAATAAAATGGATATTCATCGCTTGGCACTTCTGCTGGTGGCTCATATGGACGAAACACTACAGATGGCTTTGATTTTGCGCTTTTATAAAAACTCACCCCGCCCGCTGCATCGGCTTTTCCATATTTAGCTATGCCTAACTCGTCGAAACCTTCCGTTTGCAAACCAGCAGAAAAACGCCACTTAGTAGGCAACCATTTACCATCCACTTCACGCACAGGCCAAGTGAGCCCGTGGTTTTCTATATATTGTTCATATG
>CAVEFW010000005.1:0-3190 GCA_963615035.1 Phocaeicola dorei | reverse complement strand
ATCGAACCCCTGACCTCAGGCTTGCAAAGCCCGCGCTCTCCCAGCTGAGCTAATACCCCGCATGCATTGCATCAGGCTCTCAATAAACGCTCCACCGGCTAACTCGGCTCACGGTGGAGCGTTTATCACAAAATAATGGTGGGCCTGAATGGACTTGAACCAGCGACCTCACGCTTATCAGGCGTGCGCTCTAACCAACTGAGCTACAGGCCCAATGCAAAATGCCAGAGTATTTTACTCTTACATATTATGTGGGTCAAGAATTATTTTTTTGCATTTTTTTCTGCGTCAACATCGCCAATAATTAATTGCAAATAAAACTCGAGAGCTGCCCATATCATAAATTCAACTAACTAACTTCATCACTATTTTCTAGATCTTGGGCTTCACTATCGCTGGATATAGCCAGTGCCACCACTCTGTCTTTTTGTGCAACATTCATAATACGAACGCCTTGAGCACCCCTGCCTAACTTATTAATTCCACTCACAGGTGTTCTAACTATAATTCCAGATTCGGTGGAAACCATAATTTCATCTGTTGGCTCAACAACTTTCATCGCGCAAAGCGCACCTTTTTTCTCGGTCATGGTTATCGTAGACATGCCGCGCCCACCCCTATGATGCACCGTGTATTCCTTGGCGTCTGTGCGCTTTCCATATCCTTTTTCAGTGATAACTAAAACGTCTGTGTTCTCTCGCACGGCTTCCATATTTATTATGTAAGCGTTTTCATCTATCTTCATGCCGCGCACACCAGCAGCACTTCTGCCCATGCTGCGAATTTCTTCAGTTTCAAAACAAATTGCTTTACCCGCGCTTGACACCATGAGTGCCTTGTCATCATTTTTCACCTTGATTACGCTCACCAATTCATCGCCTTCATTTAATTTAATGGCGATGATTCCATTTTTTAACACGTGAGAATATTTAGCCATAGGTGTTTTTTTAACCACGCCGCGTTTTGTGGCAAAGATAAAGAATTCATCTTCAGGAAATTGTTTTGTTGTAATCACGGTTTGAATTTGCTCACCTTGCTCTAGGGGTAACAGATTAACAATTGCCGTTCCTCTTGCCTGACGACTGGTTTCTGGAATGTTATAAACCTTTAATTTATAGACTTTACCTTTTGAACTAAAGAACATAATGAAGTTATGGTTGGTTGCAATAAATAAATCTTTCACGAAATCATCTTCTTTTAAGTTCGCGCCAGACATGCCCTTGCCACCGCGTTTTTGCTGTCTATATAAATCCAGCTGCATGCGCTTTATGTAACCTGAATTTGTGATGGTTACAACCATGTTATCATCGGCAATCAAATCTTCTTCATTTAAGTCTTGCACGTTTGCTTCAATCAATGTGCGACGCGGGTTACTATATTTCTTCTTAATTTCTTGCAACTCTTCTTTTATAACCTCTAACACACGATAATCATGAGCCAAAATATCTTCCAACTCAGCAATCAATTCTTTTAGCTTTGCCAGTTCATCTTCAATCTTTACGCGCTCTAACCCAGTTAAACGGCGAAGGCGCATCTCTAAAATTGCATCTGTTTGTGCTTTCGATAAACCAAAACGCTCACGCAATCTCTCGCCTGCTTCTTTGTCTGTGTTTGAAGACCTAATAATCTGTATTACTTCATCAATATTATCGAGTGCAACTATGAAACCTTCCAAAATATGTTCGCGCTCTTGTGCCTTGCTCAAATCAAACTGAGTTCTGCGTGTGATGACTTCGCGTTGATGGTTTACATAATGCGTGAGCACCTGTTTAAGTGTTAAAACTTTAGGTTCACCGTCCACTAAAGCAAGCATAATCACGCCAAAGCCAGTTTGCAGTTGTGTGTGTTTATATAATTTATTTAACACAACTTGAGCAATAGCGTCTTTTTTCACGTCTATGATTATGTCTATTCCGTTGCGATCTGCCGCATCGTGAATATTAGAAATTTCTGGAAGTTTTTTTTCTTTGATAAGGTCGCCTAGTTTTTCAAGAAGTTTACGACGGTTAACTTGGTAAGGAATTTCACTTATAACAATGCGCTCACCGCGCCCGCCAGATCTTTGTTCGATGTGCGCTTTTGCACGAACACACAAACTGCCGCGCCCTGTGTTGTAATAATCAAAAATGCCCTTGCGCCCCATAATTACACCGCCAGTCGGAAAATCAGGTCCAGGCATTATCTGCATTATTTCTTCAGTTGTTATTTCATTGTTATCGATAAAAGCGCAGCAAGCATCAATTGTTTCACCTAAATTGTGAGGTGGTATATTTGTGGCCATGCCAACCGCAATGCCGTTTGACCCATTCACAAGCAAATTAGGAAAACGAGCAGGCAAAACACTTGGCTCTTCCAAGCTTTCATCATAGTTAGGAATAAAATCAACTGTGTTTTTATCTAAGTCGCGCAAAAGCTCCATCGCTGGTTTATCAAGACGCGCTTCGGTGTAACGCATAGCAGCAGCAGAATCGCCATCTATGCTTCCAAAGTTACCATGACCATCAACTAAAGGCACGCGTAAACTAAATGGTTGCGCTAGGCGCACCATGGTGTCATAAATCGCAGCGTCACCGTGGGGGTGATATTTGCCCATGCAATCACCAACAGGGCGTGCAGATTTTACATGCGGTTTGTTGGGGGTAACTCCGCTTTCGTTCATAGCATATAAAATGCGTCTGTGAACTGGTTTTAAACCATCGCGAACGTCTGGCAAGGCGCGAGAGACTATAACGCTCATGGAATATTCAAGAAAAGACGTCTGCATCTCCTCGCCAAGTTCAGTTTGTAAAATATTAGAGTTCTCACCAAACTTTTCTTCAGTGTCTACGTTTTCATTGCCTAAAGTGTCTTCATTTTTTTTGGATGTTTCATCAGTTTTTTCATCAGCTTTTGAATCTGATGAATTTTCTATATCTTCAAAACTTTCATCATGGTTTTTATTTTCACTATTTTCGTTTTTATCAACCACAAAAGTCTCCTTTTAATTCTTTTTTTAATCGTTTTATTTTTTGCGCAACTAAATATCTAGATATCTAAATGTCTAAATATCGAACGTCTTTTGCATGTTGTTGGATGAAATCTCTGCGTGGTTCAACTTCTTCGCCCATGAGTTCACTCACAATTTTTTCAGCTTGAGCAGCATTTTCAGTGGTTACTTGCACTAAAGTTCTGTTGTTTGGCTCCATAGTTG
>CAVEFW010000004.1:0-2242 GCA_963615035.1 Phocaeicola dorei | reverse complement strand
CTGCTAAAGAGAGAAAGGCTAAAGAAGAGGCTGCTGCCAAAAAAGCAGCTGAAGAAGAGGCTAAAAAAGCCGCAGAAGAAGAAGCTGCTAAAAAGGCAGCCGAAGAGGCAGCTGCCGCAGAAGATGCAAACGAAGGTGCAAAAGAAGACGAAGCACAAGACGCTGAAGACAGCGGTGAGTCTGCATAAGACAAAAATTTTAAGCGTCAGCGATAGATTTATCGCGCCTGCATTTAAAATCGCCCGTGAAGGGCGATTTTTTGTTGGCAGGGATTTTGTCGAAACTTACCTAAAACTTACCTAAATCGAGTTCAGCCAAATCACGCAGATAAATTCAGCGACCAAATTTACTAGCTCGATTTTACCTAAACCTCAACTTTCCAGCCAAATATTCAAGCAAGAAAATTTATGCAAGTGCCGCGATCACCCAGTCTTGAAATGCGTCTTTTGCATTGGTGCCGCTTTTCATATTTAATTCTGCATCACTTGCCGACTTTATCGCGCTGCACAATTTAGCTTCACTCCAACACTTTGCCCACGATGGATAGTTCTTCACTTGAAAATCTTGAACACGTTTGCCTCTAAAGTTGCTTATCTCGGCAACTAAATTTTGGCTTCGCGCACCAGCAGCCAAACCTCGACCACCACTTTGCCCGCCACTTCGCGCACCGCTCAGTGAACCACCACGCGCACCACCTCGCACCCCACCCGCCAAACTCTTCGCACAAACAATTTCTCGCAGCGTGTTGGTGCACATAGGCAACATCGCGTAAGGCGATGGAAGTTTATCGGTCTGCATATAGCTCAAGCATTTCCCCAAATTGCGCTCACCAAACGCATTTATGAAATCCCACGGCTTTATCTCTTGAGTGCGCGACACCACGTCTCTTACTTGCCCAACCCCAATGTTTTGCGAGCCGCTATGTTCGTTTATCACCCGTTGTATATAGGAATTAAGCGTTGTTGTGTCGCTGCCAACCAATTCAATTAGCTCGCGGGCGGCGGCCTCTGTGAAGTTGACGTTTGCGCCTTTTGCAATGTTTTTTATGAGGGAGACCAACTCATAGTTTTTCTTCTGCGAACAATCTATCACTGCATGCGCACCAACGCTTGCCACCGCTTTATACAAAAGCGTGTTTTTTGCCAACGTTTCTGCATCGAGCAACAATATTGTGCTAGGAGAAGGGTTTTTCACATATTCTGCAAGCAACTTTCTGTCTTTTTCGCGCGTGTGCAATTTGTCTATATTTGTTACCTCCACCAAGCGCAAATCGCTTGCAAAAGGCAACAAATTAGCAGCTGCAATAATGTCTTCGGCACATGTTTTTTCGCCATCAAACTTGGAATAGTTGAACTCAAAATTAGGGTCGGCCTCAAAGCGCGAGCGCATGCGCTTGTGCGCCTCTGTGCGCTTCAGCGTGTCAGAGCCCACTGTGAGATATACGCTCAAAAGTTTATTTTCACTCTTTTTGCCCATAGGCAAATTCTAGCGTATTTATGCAAATCGCGCCTTGAGGTTTCATCACATCTATAAACAATTTGCACATGCGCTATAATCGCACAGAGATTTCAAGGAGGCCCCACAAAACATGACAAAAAATAAAAACACACCAACAGACCCTTCGCACATTCGCAATTTCAGCATAATCGCACACATCGACCACGGCAAATCTACGCTATCCGACAGAATTTTGGAAGCGACGCACACAGTTGAGGCGCGCGATATGAAGGCGCAGCTGCTAGACACGATGGACATAGAGCGCGAGCGAGGCATAACAATTAAAAGTCAGGCTGTGCGCGTGGAATATGTGGCAGACGATGGCGAAGCATATCAGCTAAATTTGATTGACACGCCAGGCCATGTTGATTTCACATATGAAGTTAGCCGCAGCCTGGCCGCTTGCGAGGGGGCGGTGTGTGTGGTGGATGCCACTCAGGGCGTGGAAGCGCAAACTGTGGCAAACGCCATGTTGGCCATGAACAACAACCTAGAGATAATTCCTGCTATAAACAAGATAGACCTGCCGAGCGCCGAGCCTGAGCGCGTGCGTGAAGATATCGAAGAAACTCTCGCCATTCCCGCAGACGACGCTGTGCTTGTGAGTGGAAAAACGGGCGAGGGCGTGCACGATTTGCTCGAGAGCATCGTCTATAACATCCCAGCACCTAAAGGAGATGCTAACGCGCCGCTGAAGGCGTTGATTTTCGACTCGTATTTCGACGCATATCGCGGCGTTGTGGCG
>CAVEFW010000003.1:0-5130 GCA_963615035.1 Phocaeicola dorei | reverse complement strand
GGCTTATAGGACAAAAAGTGTGTCTGGATTTGCGCATCCTCGCAGGTCAACACCGCTTTTTTCCAAAAAAAATTGAAGTGATTCAATTTTTCTACCTGGACAAAAAGTGTGTCTGAGATTTTATTGTTTTTGCAGGTCAGAACTCCTGTTTAATAGCAAAAAATTGTCTATTAAACAGGAGTAGCAATGAATAATAAAAAATGCCCTCTTTGCGGAAACTTAATGAAAAGAAACGGAAAAACTAGTGCTGGCACACAAAGATGGAGATGCACATCTTGCGGTAGTTCTCATTCGCATCACCATGATACAAAAGCCAAAGATCTTGATACTTTTCTTCGCTGGTTATTATCTAAAGATATTCAAGGAGATATGCCAGGTCAAGGACGCACGTTTAGAAGAAAAACCTCTGAGTTCTGGGAAATATGGCCTATGCCAGAGTTTGTCGATGAAGTTCATCGTGTTATTTATGTTGATGGAATTTGGATTGCGCGCAATGTTGTGGTATTGATTGCTTGTAGTGATGAGTATGTCTTATCTTGGTATTTAGCTCGAAGTGAAACTTCTGCATCTTGGGGTGCGCTGCTTTCACGCATCGCTGCACCTGAAATGGTCGTATGTGATGGCGGTAGTGGGTTTATAAAAGCGGTTAACAACTTTTGGCCACACACTCAAGTTCAAAGATGCACATTTCATGTGTTTTGCCAAGTGAGGCGCTATACAACTTCAAGACCAAGACTGCAAGCAGGTGTTGAGCTTTATGCTCTGGCTTATGAACTTATAACTATTCGCACACTTAATCAAGCAGGTGGGTGGATAGAAAAGTTTTTTCAATGGTGTGATTTTTGGAACGATTTTCTTGAGGAGAAAAGCCTTATTGATAAAAAGCACGTATATACACATGAACGCTTGCGAAAAGCAAGAAGAAGTATTGCCAAACTTATCAACGAGAAGACGCTTTTTACTTATTTGAATCCTGCATTATGTACAGAAGGTCCTATGCCTCCCACAAACAACAAAATAGAAGGAGCAATAAATGCTCAACTTCGTGCGCTTCTTAGAAACCATCGTGGTCTTAGCCTTACCCGACGCATAAAAGCAGTATTTTGGTGGTGTTATATGCACGTTGAGTGCCCTAAAACAATGGCTGACACACTAAAAGAAATGCCACGCGACAACGACATTGAGTTGTTAGAGAAAAACTATGGAATCAATATTGAAGATATAGGCGCACCCAAAAGGTGGGGAAGCGAGATAGTGTGGGAAGAATTTCACACAAAAACTCGCTACCACAATGCAATTGATAATTAGCCAGACACACTTTTTGTCCTATAAGCCTTTTTTTGGCTCGAAAAATAAGTTGTTTTTAGCGTCTCGGGAAATAAGTGAAAACCTAAGAAATAAGTTGTCGTTCTTTGGCAGCTTATTTAATAAGTTCTGTAACACTCCAATTGCGTTTTGAGTTGTTGATTATCTCAGCAGACCCAAAAACACAACAAGACCCAAGGTGTGCACAATCACTTGCCAGCGTGGCAACGCTTCTTACATCTTCAATGCTGCTATCTATTATCTCTTGTCTCGTTCTCTTGCGGAAATCTTTGTCTATGCCGCTTACAAATTGTGATATCTGTCGCTTGATGACGGCTCGTGGTTTTTGTGGTGCATCCATGCCAGCAACACTGCTTACCACATAGCCTTCGCACTCATCTGGCGTGGGGTTAAATTCTTCAAGCCACGCGCCAGTGCTTTCAAAACGTTCGCATGTGTCGTCTAGATTTGGGTCGCGATAAGAATTAAAGCGCGAGCAACCGATGTTCGGAAAACTTGCGGCCACGCCATATGCACCGCCTTTAACACGCACTTCTGTCCAGAGGTATCCATAAGTAAGTGCGCGGGATGCAATGAGCCAAGACCCATTGAAATGTGGGTGGTTTTGATTGTTCGGCTCGATTTGAGGTCTGTCTGTTTGTGTGTCGATATCTTGTGCGTTTTCGGCAGTTTGTGCACACGCAGCATCGTTTACGCATTTCTGTTTGTCTGCAGAACTATTTTGCACATCGCTTTTAAACGGATTAAACGCATATCCTGTAAAGGTCACATCCGATGGCACAATGAATGCCTCGTTTTTCTTCTTCAGTGCACAAATGTGTAAACCTGTTAGTTCCACGGGTTCAACTTGATCAAAAATGCCAAGCGCATTCTGTCTGCTTTTGTTGAACTCTTCCATATATATGTTGCACTGTTCGCCACTTCCCGCAAAACTTGTAAAACATTCGCTGCAAAGGAAAATAGTTTTTGTAAGAGATAAGAATTTCTTACAAACTTCATCTATTTTTTCATCAAAGTTTTCGTATAAATCGCACAAAAATAAGTAATATTCAACCCCTCCAGCAATTTCTGCGGCCGCCTCTGCCGCTCCTTGTTGTGCCGATGCGCGTTTGATTGCTGCTTTTTGACCATTCATGCAAAAATTTTGCTCTAGGGCAAGTTTGATTTGCTCGACCATGGTTTTGATTTTGCTTTTATCTTCAAATTTTGTCTTAAGCGAAATTTCATTCGTCAAACTTGCAAGTTTTGCTGCGTTTTCTGCAAGTGCAGACGCCTCGACACACAACTTAGGGTAAAACTTTTCTGCATCGTTTGCATCTTTGTAAAAACGCATGTGATATTCAAGAGATCCTATGTTGCCTCTTAGGAGTGAAACCAACTCAGTGGCGCTATGATCTTGCGTGTCAAGGCCTGTTAGCATGCTTGTCATGAGTTTGATGTATGGCAAATCACCAGCCGCAAAGCCATCTAGGTTATAGAGTTGTTGTGCATACACAATTCCGCGTGTTTTTACGCTGTGGAGCAACACATCGCCATAATCTGTGTTATCAAGATGATATGGGGGCTCACATGGCGCATCTTCAATATCTTTTATATGCAGATGTGGAAGCTTAGCTAAATCTTCGGGCGCATCTTCGCGCATCTGTTCTTCTTGGAGTGCTTTTGTGTTTTCTTTGATGTTCTCTAATTCTGAGGTCGTTATGCTTTCACCTTTTTTTTGCAAGCGGATGTCTGCATCGCCTAAAACATCGCTATTACGCGGGACGAGTTCAACGCTTGTCATATGCGAGTTGTCAAGAAATATGCTTGCCAGCAAATCCTCAAAATAATTTGTTTCTAGCAACTCTTCCATTTTATTGAAAGCATCCTCATAGCGCAGATATGCGGTGCATAAATCATCGCTATATAGCCAGCCTTCCATGCAAGAAATTGCATACGCCACGCCATCTGCATATCCAAAATTTCCCTCGCGCAAGGCAAATTTCTCGTGCGCCAGCGTTGCGCGTAAAAGATGGCGATCTATGCCGTTGTCTACAAGTTTCTTTACCTCGCGCTCAATAGTTTGTTGCAGGCAGACAGTGGGTTTATGTGGCATTTTTTCGTTGGTCTGATCGCATTTATTGTTGTATTGTTTTAATCCTTGGGCTTCCACAAACACAAATGGCTGCAACACACCATCTTGCACATGAAACATCACGTCTTGCCCAAGATTTGCATCGAGCAGAGCTCTTTTTAAGGGTGCTTCGTTACACCCTGCAATCGCTTCTATCAAAATGTTGGTCGCAAATGTGCGCAGCGTGTCGTGGATATCTCCAACCACATAACCAAGTGCCGCACATGCATTATCTTGCGTGGTGTGCATTTCAACAGTTTTGTTCAGGTTTGTTGTTGGCGATTGCGCAAGCAAGGGGTTAGGTGCAGTCGCTTTTTTCTGCACCTCTGGGCTGGTGCTTAAATATCTATCATCCAAAAACTCCAAGAAATCACTTATGTCTAGATTGCCATATAAAACGATATAGGAATTAGACAGATTGTAGTGGCGCGTGTGAGTGTCAAGGAAGCTCTCATATGTTAGATCTGGAATTTCACGTGGGTCTCCGCCCGACTCAAACCCATATGCTGTGTCTGGAAACAGCTGTGAACAAATTGCATCGTATATCACAGAGTCTGGGTCTGACAGCGCCCCTTTCATTTCGTTGTAAACCACGCCATTATAAGTAAGCCTTGGCTTACTTTCGCAACTTGCACCGTCTGCTTCTATGTGCCACCCTTCTTGTTCAAAAATATGTTTTTTCCCATAGATTGCAGGGTGCAGCACAGCGTCCATATAAACATCTATCAAGTTCTTCAAATCTTGTGAATTAGTGCTTGCCACAGGAAACATCGTTTTGTCGGAAAACGTCATGGCGTTCAGAAATGTTTGCATGCTGTTTTTTATCAAATTTACAAACGGTTCTTTGACTGGGAATTTTTCGCTGCCACATAACACAGAGTGTTCAAGAATGTGGAAGACGCCTGTGTTGTTGTTAGGTGGAGTTTTAAAAGTGATAGAAAACGCTTTGTTGATATCTTCGTTTTGCAAAAACACAAGCCTAGCACCGCTTTTTGCGTGGCGCATAATATATGCACGACCTTCGATTTCTGGCACATCTTCTATTTTCTCTATAGTAAATCCGTGCAGGGCGTCTCCAACATTTATGTGTTTTGTCATCGCTTACCTCTTTTGTGTTTATTTATATCTCTTTAATTGTTAGCCAGAAAAAGAATTGTTAGTGGCGTGTGGCATTCTAAATTACAATATATAAGCATATCTGAATAAACAAAAGAAAATTAAAACAATGCAGGCAAGCCGCCTTGGGCAGATGAGCACTTAGCAAAAAAGGGCTTAGCAAGCAAGGCGATCAAAAATGTGGGCTTGCCTAGAATAGAGCCTAGAATAGAGCCTAGAATATACCAATAAAAACGAGGTAAACAAGTAAACATAATAGCCTGATCTAAGCTTTCGCCATGAATAATAAACATTTGCTATGAATAATAAAATTTCGTTATGAGTAAGAAACAACCTGAAAAACAAATGCAACAAACAATTCCAGATTACGTGCGCACACAAAGGCACATGCGCATCATATGTGCGTGCGCCCTTGTGTGTGCCCTCATATTTTGTGCAGGAATTGCCCTTCATCTGCATAACATGAAGATTGCACGTTCAGGCGCGATTGTGCAACAACTAGCACAGATAACAGAGGTGAACGAAGACACGACATCTTCAAAAGATACATCAAAACAACTCTATGCGCCCCGTCT
>CAVEFW010000002.1:0-6934 GCA_963615035.1 Phocaeicola dorei | reverse complement strand
GCGGATATGCTGTGCCCAGAGATATAAAATTAGAAAAATCAAGCGTGTTCATCTGTGTTACGCTTTCAAACAGCGCCAAAACAAATGCGATGCCGCCCGCAAGATTCATGTTGATTTGCCTGAAAGCATTTTTGAGCGCTTCGGGCGTGCGCGTGTATCCGATGAGCAAAAAAGAGCAAACTGTGGTTACTTCCCAGCCTGTAAACATCCATGTCATGTTGTTTGAAAACACAATCACATACATGGCTGATAAAAACAAAAACATCAGCCCGAAGAAAAAGGGGCGTCTGTCGGGTGCCAAATTGTTTGTTCCTGTTTCTTTTTTATAGGTGTTATTTTCATGCGCCTGGAAATCTTTCATATAGCCAAGAGCATAGATGCAGATGCCAGAGCCGATTACACCTATTATGAAAGTTAGAAGCAAAGAAAAATTGTCATAATAAAGCCCATTTATCACGTGTGTGTTGCTTGCAAAGCCAAGTTCAAATGTAAGTGAGAGCGCCACTTGCACACACGCCAAAACAACAGCCAGTTTGTTTTTATAGGTAACGCCAAAATATATGATTATAGCGGCTATTGCTATGCCTATCAGCACGCCCAAAAAATCTATGACGCTAGAAGACATTGCAAAATACTTTGCGCCAGTGTTTATTCCTAAGATGCATGTGGCAATGGAAGCTATAGCTATAATCGCTCCACCACCAATAACCATCACATCGCGCACTTTTTCCTCTTTTATGAAAAACAGGGCTAGTGCCACGATGAGTGGAAACAATATTAGAAAGGCAATAAATTGCACTATGTCCTCCTTTTTGTGCTTGAAATTGTTTAACAAAATGAAGCGAGATAAACAAAAAACAGCCGAAGCCGTTTTTTCGTTAACTTTTATGTTTTGTGCACTATCTCATAGTTTTATTCTATCGATGGTCTGTTTTCGGTGAGCGTTACAAAATCTAAGCTTTGAACTATAGGCTATAAGCTCTAAGTTATAAGTTTTAAGTTATAGGTTCTCGAGCACGCTAAGCATTAGCCTCTCAAAGTTTTTCTCGGCAAGGGCTGCAGCTTCATTTATTTCTTCGGCACTAGGAGATGCGCCTTCAATTCCTGCTGCCATGTTTGACACAAAAGATATGCACAAACAACGCATGTCAAGCTGTCTTGCAGCGATAATCTCTTCAACCGTGCTCATTCCCACAACGTCTGCTCCCCATATGCGGAATGCCCGAATTTCAGCGGGCGTTTCAAACATTGGTCCTGAAACGCCAATATAGACGCCTTCGTGCGCTGTGATGTTAAGGTCGTTTGCGCACTTTAAGCATAACTGGCGAAGCGCTGGGTCTAGCGCGTCTGTCATGCTGAAATGACGAGAACCAAAACCAGACGTTTGAACATCTTGCAAAGGGTTTCTTCCGCAGAAATTTATGAAGTCTTCAACTATGCAAAAATCTGCAACGTTATAACTTTCGTTAATTGCCCCCGATGCGTTGGAAGATATGAACGTTTTTGCACCTAGCAAATGCATCAGGCGCACAGGAAACACCACGTCAGCAGATGAATATCCCTCGTATGCGTGAAGGCGGCCTTGCGCTGCTATGACGCGCTTTTCTTTAAGCGTGCCGCACACAAATTTTCCTTCGTGTAAAAAAGAAGTGGTTGTTTTCATGTAAGGGACATCATCGTATGAAACTTCTATGGGGTTATCGATTATTTTTGCAAAGCTATTTAGTCCTGAACCTAGAATTATTGCGATATCTGGCGTGAAGCTTCCAAGTCTTTTGCGCATCATATCGCCAGCTGCGCGCACTTGTTCAACCAATGTTTTTTCTTTAGCTGCGCGCACTTGTTCAACAAATTTTTTTCACTCATATATGTTCCTTTAAGTCTAATATTCTTTAAAGTCTAAAGTAAACGGGGTTTGCTTTAAATTGTGTATACCATGCCCATGGCTTGGCGCACTTGATCAAGCGTTTCATTCGCTATCTCATTCGCACGCGCGTTTCCATCACGCAAAACATCTTCCACGAAACCTTTTTGCTGCCCAAATTCAGCTCTTCTTTCGCGAATGGGGCGCAGATAATCATTTACAGCAGTTGTGACATATTTTTTAAGTGCACCAGAGCCTTCGTTGCCGATTTCAGCCGCTATGTCTTCTTCGCTTCTTGATGTGCAAAGTGCTGCAGTTGTCAGAAGCGCCGACACTCCTGGTCTGTTTTCAGGGTCAAAAGTGATGAAGCGATCGGAGTCGGTCTTGCTTTTCTTTATCAGTTTTGCTGTTTCATCTTCTGTAGCACTGATAGATATTGCGTTGCCATAACTTTTGCTCATCTTTCTGCCATCAAGACCAGGAATCAACACAGCATCTGTCAAAAGCGCTTCGGGCTCGGGAAACACAGGCGCAAAACGCTCGTTGAAACGTCGCGCAATCTGGCGCGTTTGTTCAACGTGTGGCAGTTGGTCTTTTCCAACAGGCACAATATTTCCCTTGCAAAACAATATGTCACATGCCTGATGAACTGGATAGGTTAACAAAAGCCCAGTAAGCGAATGATTGGATGCTGCTTGTTCTGCCTTGACAGTGGGGTTTCGCTGAAGTTCCGCCTCAGAAACCAAGCTCAAAAATGGCAACATGAGCTGGTTTAGAGCAGGAATTGCTGAGTGCGTGAATATGATGGTTTTATCTGGGTCGATGCCGCACGCAAGATAGTCTAGCACCATGTTGTAAACATTGTCTTGAATGTTTTCTGTGGTGTCGCGATCGGTTATCACCTGATAGTCTGCTATAACAACGCGTGTGGTGATGTTTGCGTCTTGAAGCGCAACCCTTTGTTTTATTGTGCCAAAGTAATGGCCTAGGTGCAGCCTGCCTGTGGGTCTATCTCCCGTGAGCATGGTGAACTTTTCAGGGTTTTTTTCTATCTGCACTCGCAACTCATCACTTCTTTTTTTAGATGCAAGAAATGTGGCTTCATTTCCATTTTGATTTTCTTGTTTGTCTTTGTTTTTATTTGGGTCGCATTCTAAAGCGGTGCTTTTGTTGGTGGTGCGCTTGTCATCGACGCATTTGCTTGCGGCATCTAAATTTTCATTTTCATCAATAGATTTTTTCGTACTTTTGTTCGTGTTTTCGTCTAAAATGTCTGTCATCAATCCTCCGTTTGATTTATGATTTAGTGAACTTTGCAAGATGTTATCAAAAAGAACAGGCGGGTGCAAAGCTATGTGTGATTCTTTCAGTGAAAAAACTTATATATGCATAGACCTGAAAAGTTTCTATGCAAGCGTTGAATGCGCAGACAGAGGGCTTGACCCTTTCAAAACCAACCTTGTGGTGGCAGACCCTGCGCGCACTGAAAAAACAATTTGTCTAGCCATCACTCCAGCCATGAAGGCGCTCGGTGTGCCAAACAGGTGCAGAGTGTTTCAAATTCCACGCGGTATGGAATATATCATGGCGCCACCTCGCATGACTCACTATATGGAAGTGTCCAGACAAATTGTGAGCATATATTTAAGTTTTGTTTCACCAGTCGACCTTTTTGCATACTCCATCGATGAGTGTTTTATCTATGCCACACCTTACCTGAAAAAATATGGAGTTTGCGCTCGCGAGTTTGCAAATATGATGCGCGATGCCGTGTTTGATAAAACACATATCACTGCCACTGCTGGAATTGGAACCAACTTGTTTTTGGCAAAGTTGGCACTAGATGTTATGGCGAAACATGCAGATGATGGCATAGGTGAACTTGACGGCGAAACTTTTCGCGCGAACATGTGGCATCACCGCCCGATAACAGATGTTTGGAATATAGGGTCTGGCATTGCCAAGCGTTTGGCAAAATATCATGTGTATGATTTATATGGCATAACACGCATGGATGTTGATGTGTTGTATAAAGAGTTCGGCGTGAATGCCGAATATATCATCGATCACGCTTGGGGGGTGGAGCCTTGCACCATTGGAGATATTCACGCCTATAGCCCACAAACAAATTCTCATGTGAACAGTCAGGTGTTGCCGCGCGGATATACAAACAAGCAAGCTCATTTGATCATGAGCGAAATGATCGATCAAAGCGTGTTGGAGCTAGTGCGAAAAAATCTTGTGACGAATAAAATATCGCTGCATGTTTCTTTTGAGAGGGATAAAAGGCAGAAATTGAGCGAAGCTGAAAATGAGGCAGCCAAATCAAAACAGTATTGGAAGGGCGCATATGAACACGCGGGCGCAAGTAAAAAAATTGCAGAGCCCACCAATTCATATTCGCAGCTGATGCAATATTTTGAAAACATCTGGAGAAAAAAAGTTAACCCAGATTTACTTATTCGCAGAATATCTGTTGGTTTTGACAACTTGTCGCCCAAGGCGTGTGTGCAGCATAGTTTGTTTTTCGATGAAGAGGCAATGAATAAAGAGCTCACGCGTCAAAAAGCGGTGCTGGCAATTCAAGACAAGTTTGGCAAAAATGCGCTTCAACGTGCAACAAGTCTGACGGATGCCAGCACGATATTAGAGCGCAATCAAATGGTGGGAGGTCATCGTGGATAAAAACAATGTTGCATTCTATGGAAGTGATGAAGCTAAAAATTGCGACCCGAGGCACGTTATAGGAAAGCCAAGCCCAGACAGAGCGCGTCAGTTTATGCCTTTCATGGCACTTCGCGGATATGATGAAATTGTTGCAAACGAACGCGCTAGCAATGCAGCAGAAACGATTTGCTATGAAAAGATTTGGGTGTAGATGCGCCGTTTACACCACACACCCTAGTGATGAAAAAGCCTCATGCCAGTAAAGCACATCGTCATGCCATATTTATCTGCAGTTTGAATCACATCATCATCGCGAATGCTGCCGCCTGGTTGCGCTATATATTCAACACCACTTTTATGCGCACGATCTACGTTGTCTCCAAATGGGAAAAACGCATCAGAGCCAAGAGACACGCCACTCAAAGAAGCCACCCACTCGCTTTTTTCATCATCGGTTAGTGGTTTGGGGCGAGTGCTAAAAACATCTTGCCAAATGCCTTCGTCTAACACATCTTCTGGGTTATCAGAAATGTAGACATCTATGGCATTATCACGCGCGGGGCGGCGAATGTCATCTAAAAATGGCAAATCAAGCACGCGCGGGTGCTGTCGCAGCCACCATGTGTCCGCCTTTCCTCCAGCCAAGCGCGTGCAATGCACACGGCTTTGCTGACCTGCACCAACGCCTATAGTCTGACCACCCTTCACATAACACACACTGTTGCTCTGTGTATACTTCAGCGCAATTAGGGCAACCAACAAATCGCGTTTAGCACTTGCTGGTAAATCTTTGTTTTGTGTAACTATGTTTTCTAAAACGCCTTCGGAAATTTCATAGTTGTTGTATCCTTGCTCAAAAGTAACTCCAAAAATATCTCTGCATTCTTTTTGCGCAGGCTCATAACTCTCAGACATCTTTATTATGTTGAAGTTGCCTTTCTTTTTTGTCTTCAAAATCTCTAGAGCTTTTTGCGTGTAACCAGGCGCAATTATTCCATCCGACACCTCGCGCTTTAGATATTGAGCACATGTTTCATCGCACACATCAGATAGTGCCACCCAGTCTCCATAGGAACACAGCCTGTCTGCACCACGAGCGCGAATATAAGCTGTGGCAATTTCGCTTAGTTCGTCTTGTTCTATGAAATACATCTTTTTTTCTATGTCGCTGAGTGGAGAAGCCAGCGCTGCACCCGCAGGAGACACATGCTTAAACGAAGCGGCTGAAGGAATATTTGTGGCTTTTCGACACGCACGCACAAGCTGCCAAGAGTTCATGGCGTCCATGAAATTTATGTATCCAGGGCGGCCGTTCAAGATTTCAAAAGGCAATTCTCCCCCGTCTTTCATATATACGGTGGCGGGTTTCTGCGTGGGGTTTAAGCCATATTTCAATTCAAATGTTTTCATGTTGCTCCTTTATTGATAGGTGTTTGTGCATTTTCTTATTTGCTTGCGGTTGGCTTATGGTTGGCTTCTGAGTTTGCGGTTGAGCGGCGAGTCACAAACTAAAAAAACGCACAAGTTTATGTGTTAGATTTTGCCGCTAGTCGCCCAAGTTTTTGTGTTGAAATTTATTGTTGGTCGCTTAGTCGCTCACTTAATCGCCCAAGTTTTTGTTGAATATTTGCACCTTATCACCAACCCTTGCATATAAACTTACTTTGTTTTCAGCGTTTAGTGATTGCCACACATCATCTGCGCTTGGCATATCTACACACATTGGCTCTCCTGAAAAAGTTGGAAGCGGACATCCATCAGATTTGTATGTGCTCAAAAAACGCGCGCTGCCAGGCGCACACCCTTCATAACAAAAAAACTCACGGATGCAGCGAGGCTGTTTTGACTCGCTTGGAACATTTTTATCTGCATCAGTCGCATCTGACGCGCCGGAAGCCTTTTTTGCACACTCAACTTCCGCTTTAAGGATAGACATAACAAAGGAGCCGTCTTCTCGCAATATGGCACTAATTCGTGGAGTGTAATTGGGAGCATCGGGTTCATATTCTCTGGCGTTGCACCCTGCAAAAAAATCACCCATCTCACAAATTGTGTCTGTTTGGTCTCCATTTGTAACAATAAGCGATGAACCTAGGCGTCTTACAGGGTGATAGATTATCAAACTCGGATCTTCTAGTTTTGATGTGTCGTGTGCCTGTGTGCGAATTCCATCTTCAGTTTCCACAAACACGCGATTTCGGCTGTTGGCACTTCTTCCCATAATGAAATAATATGCGCAAGACTCCCCCGCACTATTTACGCCCAAAACAATCCCTCTGCCAGGGTATGAGTTTTGCTTCAACATTGCGCATAGATCTTTCATGGTTTTTTCTCCCTTTTATTTGTTGCAATTTGACTAACTGCCGTTAAGTTTGACTAAATCTTACCCACTAAAAAATTATT
>CAVEFW010000001.1:0-23769 GCA_963615035.1 Phocaeicola dorei | reverse complement strand
TCAAGGTGCCGAAATCTGTGCCGAAGTTCGCAAGTCGAGCATCAATGAAAAAAGTGCCCATGATGCGAAAGAAAACAAAACACAAAAACACAACGATGAATTAAGAGTTGTTTTAACGGGAGGCGGCACAGCAGGACACATAAATCCAGCGCTTGCCTTGGCCGAAGAGCTGCGCTCGCGCCATTGCAACGTGTTTTTTGCTGGCACACCAAATGGCATAGAATCCAGACTTGTTGCAAATGAAAACATCCCGTTTATGCCTTTCGAGGCGTCTGGTTTTAACAGGCGCCACCCACAAACACTCATACGTGCGCTTCGCACAATAAGCAAAAGTGAAAAATTGGCTAAAGTTTGGCTTCATGATATTCAAGCAGATGTGGTGGTTGCGTTTGGCGGCTATGTTTGTTTGCCTGTTGCACGTGCTGCGCAAAGCCTTAAAATTCCGCTGGTGGTGCATGAACAAAACTCGCATATGGGAATGGCGAACAAACAGTTGTCAAAACATGCAGCAGCTACTTGTCTTACATATATGTGCGCCGCAGAAAATACGCACGCAAAAAACGTTGAGCTTACAGGCAACCCAGTGCGCCGCGAACTGTTTTCTGTTTCGCGAAAAGAGGCACGCGAAACGTTCAACATTCCAGATGATGCCACGCTTTTGTTGGTGTTTGGTGGCAGCTTGGGAGCAAGGCACATAAACCAATCGATATGCGCCATGAAAAAAGATTTGTTGTCGCGATGCGATTTATATGTGATCCACGTAACAGGCCCGAAAGAATATGACCAAGTAAAAAGTGCGCTTTCGTTGACTGAAAGTGAAGAAAAACGCTATCAGGTTTTTGGATATCTAGACAACATGCCCGTTGCGCTAAATGCCTCTGACGTGGTGATTTCCAGAGCGGGTGCCACATCGCTTGCAGAAATATCGGCCCTGCAAATACCAGCGGTTTTGGTGCCATATCCATATGCAACGGCAGACCACCAAACCACAAATGCGCAAGCATACATAAAGGCGGGCTGTGCATATGTTGTGCCAGACTCAGAAGTTGAAAGCGAAATTTTCAAAGAACATGTTTTGGAACTTGTGGAAAACCCAGACATACGAAAAAAAATGAGCGACGCAGCCAAGAAACTAAAAACAGGAGATGCTGCAAGCAATTTAGCAGATGTTGTTTTGAGGGTTGCGAAACGTGAGAAAATATAATATTCGCTTATTTAATTTTGATAATTTAATAAAGCGACTTTTAAGCATGAAAGAGTATATTTTTGAAATGCGCAAATATAACAACAACAAGCATAAACGGAAAGCAGGTCAAACATAGATGATTGAAGATATTCATTCAGTTCACTTTATAGGCATTGGCGGAGTTGGAATGAGCGGCATCGCGCGCGTGGCACACGACAAGGGTTTGCGCGTTAGCGGGTCAGATTTGCGCGCGAGCAACTATACAGACAAACTAAAAGACGCTGGCATCGATGTTTTCATCGGTCATGCTGCAGACAACATTCCACAAGATGCAGATGTGGTGGTGGTATCCACTGCAATTCTAGACAACAACGCCGAGCTTATTGAGGCAAAACGTCGTGGTTTGCCTTTGTGGCATCGTGCGAAAATGTTGGCATTTTTGGGAAAAGACCTGAAAACTTTGGCTGTTTCAGGCACTCATGGTAAAACAACAACATCTTCTATGCTGGCATATACACTTGACGCTCTGGGGTTTGACCCAACCTTTTTGGTTGGAGGCACTGTGCGCAGTGTAGGCAGCAACGCACATTCTGGCGCGGGGGAATATTACGTGGTTGAGGCAGATGAGAGCGATAAGTCTTTCACATATCTCAACCCGAGTGCAATGATCATCACAAACATAGAAACAGATCATCTAGATCACTATGATAACTTGGATGAAATTTATAGGAAGTTCAAAGAATTTATGTGCTCTGTTTCAAATGCGGGCGCAATCGTTGTGTGTGGAGATGACGAAAAGCTAAGAGAATTGGCTTTTGCGAGCGCGGCTGCGACTATGACCGAGGTCGGAGCTGAAACCGCGACCGCGGCTGAAACTGCGACCGCGACCGCGACTAAGACCGTGGTCGAGATTGGGGCTGGAGCTGAAGTTGAAGCTGAATCCGCGACCGAAACCGAGACAAGCAGGTCATTAAACGAGCTGGCAGACAACGTGTCTGACAGACCAGCAAGTCAGCTGGTGGATAAACAGGAGGGCGACCAAGTTTGCACAAACAAAGAAAGCACAGAGCAAAAAATGCAACCTTGCGTGATAACGTATGGTTCCACAGACGCATGTGATTTTTACGTAAGCGATTTTGTGCCTTGTGGTGTGGGTTCTAAATTTGTGATTCACACGCCAGACGGTGAAGCCCTTCAAGCAAGTTTGCCTCAAAACCCAGGTTTTCATAATGCGCTAAATGTTTGTGCGGTGGTTGCAATGTGTTCAAATTTGGGCATGTCAAAAACAGATGTTTTAGATGCGCTTGGCAAATTTGCAGGTGTTCGCCGCAGATTCGATTTGGTGGGAAGTGTTGGTGGAGTGTGCGTGGTGGACGATTACGCACATCACCCAACGGAAATTTCCCTCACCATACACGCAGCAAAACAGCTCTATTTCAAAAAAGTGCACGTTTTGTTTCAGCCTCATCGTTATTCACGCGCGAAACTTTTTTGTGATGTTTTGCGCGATGAGTTTTCACACGCGTTTGACGAGGCAGACACCGTAACTTTTATGGATGTATACCCCGCCGGAGAAGCGCCTGTTCCAGGCGTTAATGGAGAAACTTTCTTAGACGTTGTGTTGGAAAGCTCGCAACATCCGAGTGCTGAATATGTTCCAAGGCGCATAGATGTGCCCGAACATATGGCAAAAATTGCAGAGCCTGGCAGCCTTATCATCACGATGGGAGCAGGAGATGTGAGTGCTATGGGTCAGCAGATTCTGGACGCGCTGCAAAACAAGTTCGGCGACGAAAGTTTAAAATCTTAGGTTAAGTGTGAAAATCAGCGGCAAATTTAGTGAGAAAAATTGATAAGTTAAAACGTGAGTTAAAACGTGAGTTAAAACGTGAGTCAGAATAGTCATAAATATCCAACGCGCAGACAATCGAGTGCTCATCGCTCAAGTGCTCAGGTTGGTGCAACAAAGCGATCTGGTGCGAGAGCAGGCGCAGATGTTACATCGCGCATGAGTGTAACACCGCGTTCGCGCTCGAATTCGCAAACAAATTTCGGTGTTGCCGCAAGCGCAAATAGTTATCAAGGCACAAATGGCTATCAATCTTCAACTATAGGGCAGATTGGTCGCAGCCAAAGTGCACGCGTGCGCACAACGCAAAATGAAAGAGCACGCAGAGTGTCGCGTGTGTCGGCTAACACATCACGCAAACACCGTAAATTTTCTGTGGTGTTGATAGTTGTGTTGGTCTTGGCAGCGCTGGCAGGCGCAGGTTATGCCTATGCCCGAATAACGCACGCATTTCCAGTTGAAAATGTGGTTGTGGTCGGCGTAGACCACCTAACGGATGCAGAAGTTTCAGCGCTTGCACAAATTCCAGACGATACCACTTTGTTAACAGTTGACACGCAGGGCATAAAAAACCGCTTAATGATGGATGCGTGGGTAAAAGATGCAAACGTGGGAATTCAGTTGCCAGACACGCTAAACATCACGGTCACCGAGCGAGAGATATACGCAATCATAGAGATGAAGTCGGCAGATTCATCAACCACCACAAACTGGGCATTGTCGACAGACGGCATGTGGCTTATGCCTATCCCCGATCGCGAATCTGAGGCGGGAAAAAACACGAGCGCGCAGATATACGAAGACGCAGACGCCGCAACTCACATTGTGGGGCTGCCCTATTCCACCAACCCTCAAATTGGGCAATATTGCTCGGATGCAAACGTGCAAAATGCGATCGACATCTTGAGCGGCATGACAACAGATTTGAAAGATCAAGTAAAATCTGTTTCGGCAACAGATGCAGAATCGACAACTTTAGTTTTAGAAAACGGCATTGAAATAGCGTTCGGCACCGCCACAGACATTCGCACAAAAGAGCGCGTTTGCCTTGAAATCCTGGAAGAACATGCGGGCAATGTTGCATATATAAACGTGCGCACCGTATCAAAGCCCACGTGGAGATCTGCCTAAACGCCGCCCTGCGTTTTGTGCTGTTAGATTTGCGTTATTAGTTTTGCGTTGTCTGGTTCGTGTTGACTGTTGTGATGACTGTTACGTGTTGCCTGTTGAGTCGCGCGCCTTGTGCATGTGAGAAGTTTATAGTGCGCAAGCCGTGCTGCATGCGAATAAACAACTAAAAAAAGAAAAGAAAGAAACAATGAAAGAAAAAGTTGAATGCAAAGAAAACACCGATCACCCAGTGGTCTATCGTTGCATGACAATAGATGATTACGATCAGGTGCACGCTTTATGGGAGCGCATCTCTGGGTTTGCTCTGCGTTCTTTAGATGATTCCCGCGAATATATTCTGCGTTTTTTACAGCGCAATGAAAAAACAAGTGTGGTTTGTGAGTGCGCAGGAGAGATTGTTGGCAGCATTTTGTGCGGCCACGATGGCAGACAAGCGTTTTTCTATCACGTGTGCGTGGCACCAGAACAAAGGCACAAAGGCATAGGGCGAGCAATGGTGCGCATGTGTTTGTCTGCTCTGCGCGATGAAAAGATAAGTAAAGCCAGTTTGGTGGCTTTTTCAGATAACGAGGTGGGTAATCAATTTTGGAAAAACATCGGCTGGACTCCGCGCGAAGATTTCAACACATATGAATTTTTACTCAACGAAGAAAACATCACAAAATACGTTGACTGATGCGTAATTTGCAAACCTTAAGAAGTCGGGTTACAGAGCAAAAAGTCTGCGCCGATGTTTTTACTCAACAGCCCTTCTTTGCACTAAACAAAAAAAAGACCAACCCCCGTTAACATGTTGGGGTTGGTCTTTAAGGATTGGCCTTTGTTTTTAAAACATCCTACGACAAAATCTTGGCAGCCACTTGTTTTTTGCGACTAAGCACGCCAGGCATCCATGTGCCGCCTTCGCCTGTGCAATTTATGTTGAATGCCCTATTTATAAACGCGCGATCGCCTTGGCACAACAGCTGGCTTCCTTCCGCCAAAATATCTGTAGCCATAAGCAAAACAAAATTGTAATTTTTGTCCGCAATCAGCTTGTCCATATATTCGCGAATTTCATCTTCTCTGTCTAGCACGCTTTTCAGATCCACCGTTTCATATTGTGCAATAAGCACGGTGTCATCGCCAATCCTGAATTCTTTGGCGTCTGCCCCCACCAACTTTTCAACGCTTATTTCTTCGTCTCCCGTGCGTTTGCGGAACAACTCGATGCCAAATTCTGTTGGGTCTACGCCCGCAATTTTAGACAGCTCTTCTACGGTCTTGCGGTCGATGTCGGTGGTCGTGGGGCTTTTCATGATGACGGTGTCTGTAAGAATGGCAGAAAGCAACACACTCGCCATGTTTTTATTTATTTCAACGCCTTCGTTTTTATATTCATGTGCAATGATGGTGGCAGTGGAACCCCAAGGCATGTTTACAAAACGAATTGGAGCTGCAGTTGTGATGTCAGCAATCCTGTGATGATCGATGATCTCTAAAACTTCAGCTTCGTCAATTCCATCCACCGCTTGTGAGCGTTCGTTGTGATCTACCAAACACACTCGTCGCGAGCGTGGGTTAATCAAATCAGATCTCGTGATGATGCCCAAACACACACCAGCACCATCCACCACAACAACTTCGCGAAGTTCGCTATGTTTCACATCGTATTCAAAATCTGACACGGCATCTTCGGGGGAAACTTGTGGCACATCTGTTGTAATGAGTTCATCTATCGTCATATCAGGAATGGTGTTTAGCTTTTCACAAACTGCGCCAACGCCATCATCTTCCAAAATATCGGTTGCTTCAACAAAAAGCTGTGAAAGTGCGCGACGCGAGAAAAGACCACAAAATGTGCCGTCGTCGTTGTTTACAACGATGCTCCTCACTTTGTGCACACGCAAAAGCCTGCCCGCCTCTATGATGGAAGCGTCGTGTTTTACGGTGATAGGCGCAGGCGTCATGATGTCTCTTGCACGAAGATATATGTGCTCAATGAATTTAGGCTCATCATATCCATTTTCAGACAGAACCCAAGAACTCTCTGCTGGAAGCGGCCCTAGAGCTGCGGGGATATATTCACATTCTGCCTCATTTCCGCTGGCAGCACAATTTCTGCGTTCCAGTTCGTTTTTCAAATTTGCATATGCAACAGCAGACGATATCGAATCGTTATCAGGGTTTTTGTGTCCTACTACAATTATTTGTTTAGTCATGTGTCCTCCTTGTAAGAGTGTGCGAAACCTTTAATAAGTATACGCCTATTTGATGGATTGCATGGCGAAAATAACACTATGACGCCTTTGCGCTGTTTGGTTTTGTTTTGTTTAGTTGTTGAGTGTTGCTTTTGCGTGTTAATATTGCACGGATTAGTGCAATTTATAGGTTGAAGAAACATCGGGCGAAAAGAAAGGCATCAAGTGTCAAACAATTCAAAAAAGCCAGCCGTGGATTCATTGCTTGACGCTCTGCGAAAGTCGGGCATGAACATAGATTTTGAAAGCGCGTTTGGGGGCTCGGGCAACTCAAACAACACGACAAGCGATGGTGGTGAAGGTTCGGCGGCCACCTCAAGCAGCGCAAAAGCATCTTCATCTAAAGATGGCAAAGCAACAAAAGATGGCGGGTCGAAAATTCCTCACTTTTCAGATCTCGAGATAGAAACGAAAGTGTCTGAAGGTTTGCGCCAGATGAAACCGAGTGCGCGGGTGATAGCCGTAATTGTGGCCATCTTGGTGATAGGTGCTGCTTATTGGTGGTTTCATCCACCGCTAAACATTCAAAGCCCCGATTTATGGGCCATAATAACGTTTGTGTGCGTGGTGCTTTTCGTTGTGTTGGGGGGCTTGTCTATAATCAACGAACACAAGGAAAACAAAGCATATAAACGATCTCAGCGCAAAGGCGATGGCGCATCAAACACTTCAAAAAAGAAAAAAGGGGCAAAAAGCATCCACAGAAAGTTATGCTTAGTGCCCGTGGTCATTTTACTCATAGGTGTTGTGGGTTGGCTTTTATCTCAGAGTTTTATTCCTGGAAATGCAGCGCGTTATTCAAGCGTGTTAAAGACAGAAAGCCTGGATTTTGCAACAGATATAGAGCAGGTGGATTATTCGCAAATTCCTGTGATAGACCACGATGCGGCAGAAATTTTGGGCGATAAGCAGATGGGCACGATATCTGAATATGTGAGTCAATTTGAAGTGGATTCTTTGTATAGCCAGATAAACTATCAGGGAAAACCAGTGCGAGTGAGCCCGCTGAACTATGCAGATTTGTTTAAGTGGCTCACCAACCGCGAGCAGGGCATTCCTGCCTATGTGGTGGTGGATATGACCACTCAAGATGCACAGGTGGTGCGCGTGGCAGACATTGAGGGCAACACCTCGCAGTCGGGTGCTGCATCTTCTGGCGCAGGCATTAAATATTCAGCATCTGAGCCGCTTGCTCGCAACATAGACAGATATGTTCAGTTGAAATATCCGTTCTATATGTTTGACACGAAATCTTTCGAGATAGACGAAGAGGGGCACCCTTGGTGGATATGCCCTGTGCAAACGCGCACCATAGGGCTTTTCGGCGGCACAACCATAAGCCGCGTTGTGCTCTGCGATGCTGTGAGCGGGGATTGCCAAGACATCGCGATAGAAGACGCTCCTGAATGGATAGACCGCGCCTATCCTTCCGATCTGCTAATTCAGCAATTCAACTGGTATGGCGCATATAACAATGGCTGGTTGAACAGCTGGCTTGGGCAATCGGGTGTTGTGAAAACCACGCCTGGCACAAATAGCCAAGCGGGTTATAACTACATCGTAAAAGATGATGATGTTTGGGTGTATACAGGTGTTACTTCCGCCACATCTGATAGCTCCATAATAGGGTTTGTGTTGGTGAACCAGCGAACGCAGGAAAGCCATTTCTATTCGGTGGCGGGTGCCACAGAAAAAAGTGCTATGGATAGTGCCGAAGGTCAAGTGCAAAATTTGCGTTATTCGGCAACGTTTCCCATCTTGATAAACGTGTCAAACCAGCCAACATATTTCATGGCACTAAAAGATAGTGCTGGCACTGTGAAGAAGTTTGCCATGTTAGACATTCAGCGATACCAAAACGTGGCGGTGGGAGACACTGTGGCAGATTGCCAGAAAAGCTATGAAGCGCTGCTTTCCACAAATGGCATAGACTTGACGTCGCAAAACCTAAAGACCACATCTGGCGTGATAGCTCGCATGGCAACTGCTGTGATAGAGAGCAATTCGCATTATTACGTAACATTGCAAGGGCAGCCTGGCATCTATGATTTTGCGCTGCCAAGCTTGCTCGGCATCGTGAAATATGGCGTGGGAGACACCATTTCCTTTAGTTATATAGAAGGCAGTGCCACAAACGCCGCACAAGAAATCTTAAGCGATGATGCAACATCAAACACAACGGGCGCCCAAGAGGCAGGTCAGAGTTCGACAAGTGCAACAAGCGCAACAGGTGCAGCAGGCGCAGCAAGCGCATCGAGCACTTCCACATCTGCGAACCATTTGGGGTCATCAAATGCAAACACAGCAAGCGCAGCAAAAACAACAAGCGCAGCAGGCGCAGCAAGCGCAACTTCATAAGGCGGGTGGGCTATGAGTGAAAGTGTAAAAAAGCAACTCGCGTTTATAGCGATAGTAACTATTTTTGGCATTGCTTGGTGCGGAATACTCTTAGGGTTTTTGAAGAGTGCTACTTCATCGCTAAACGTGTTGACATTCGACATTTTGACGCTCGTTATTCCATGCGTTGTGATGTTTGTGTGCGCACTCGTGATAATGATGCGTGCAGACGAAATTGGCAGCACCCTTTTGTTGATAGTAGAGGTTATTTGTTTTGTGTGCGGCATGGCGTCTTTGGTGATAACTTCAAGTTGGCAAGCAGACCCACAGGTGGCAGAGGCGCTGTTGGCAAATTCTGCGGAAGGCGCAACCATAACACCTTCGCTTCAAAATGTGTTTGCGATAGTGCGCGGAGCAGCACTTTTTTTGTTTGTTCCGCTAATGGGCTCCATCTTGGGTGCGTGGATAGGCTCACGCTTGCACCCAGTATCAGTGGACAAACACAACAAAAATTATGACAAATTGCAACAGGAGAAAAACAAGAAAAAGAAGGCTGCAAAGAGGGCTAATAGGAAATAAGACACTAAAGAGATGAGGAAAAAATGACCCAACACCTAACAGAAAATGATGTGCGGCGCATCGCAGAATATGCTCGCATAGGCATGACAGACGAAGAAACTGCCGCCATGACGGTTGATTTGAACAACGTGATAGACACGCTAAAACCTATAACAGAATTTGATTTGGAAGGCGTGAAACCCACGTTTCACCCGATAGGAGATTTGTCAAACGTGATGCGCGAAGATGTTGAGCGCAAAAGTTTTACGCAAAAACAGGCTCTTTCAAATGCACCGAAACAACAAGACGGGTCATTTTTAATTCCCAGCATTCTGGGTGGCGGAGGTGATGCATAATGACAAACACATTTGCCCACATGAGTGCAACGCAAATTCACGAGGGTTTGTGTTCAAAAGAGTTTTCTGCAACAGAAATTGCTGAGAGTTGCATAGAACACGCGCAACAGACAGACAAAAACATCCACGCGTTTTTGGAGTTTATGCCTGACCTTGCAAAAAGTGCTGCACAGAAAATAGACGAAAAAATTGCTGCTGGCAAATTTGATGAATGCGGTTTGCTTGCAGGTGTGCCTGTGGCGTTCAAAGACAACATGAACTTGGAAGGCACACACACAACGTGTGGTTCGCGCATGTTGGAAAACTATGTTTCTCCATACACCGCAACGTGTGTGGAAAAAATATTGCAGGCGGGCGGTTTGCCCTTAGGCAAGTTAAACATGGATGAATTCGCATTCGGTTCCAGCACAGAAACTTCCGCATTCGGCAAAACTTGCAACCCTTGGGACACATCGCGTGTGCCAGGCGGGTCTTCTGGAGGCAGTGCGGCGGCTGTGGCGGCTGGAATGTGCACTATCACTTTGGGTTCAGACACCGGCGGCTCCATTCGTCAACCTGGAAGTTTTTGTGGGTGTGTGGCCCTGAAACCCACATATGGCGTGGTGAGCAGATATGGCGTTGTGGCTTTCGGGTCGTCGCTTGACCAGGTGGGCCCATTTGCACGCAACGTGCGCGACGTGGCCTTGGCACTAAATGCGCTTTGCGGGCGAGACGCGCTAGATTGCACCAGCCAAAACGTAACCACAGATTTCACGCAATTTCTAGATGCGGGCGTTGATGGCATGAACATAGGCGTTGTGCCCGAATTTATGGAAGCTGAAGGGTTGTCGCCCGAAGTGAAGGCTGCAGTGGAAAAGGCTATAAGCAAACTAGAGGCAGCAGGTGCTAACTTGGTGGAAATCGAGCTGCCAAATGTGCACGCTTCCATCAGCGCATACTATGTGATAGCTCCTTGCGAGGCGTTCAGCAACTTGGCGCGTTTCGATTCGGTGCGCTATGGCTATTGCGACCCAGACCACAAAGACCTAGGAAGCCAATACGAAGCCAGCCGCTCGGTGGGCTTTGGCGAAGAGGCTCGTCGTCGCATCATGCTGGGCTCTTATCTTTTGTCTAGCGGCGTATACGAGAAATATTATTACCCAGCCCAACAGGTGCGCACGCTCATAACTAATGATTTCAAGAACGCCTTTGAGCGCACAGATTGCATCTTGGCGCCAGCGGCTCCCAGAACCGCATTTAAGTTTGGCGAGATTTCAGACCCCGCTCAGATGTATCTAAACGATATGTATACCATATCTATAAACATTGCAGGCAACGGCGGCATGAGCATGCCCATAGGCTTTGGCGAAGACACAGGCTTGCCTGTGGGGCTGCAAATTATGTCACCGCATTTCAAAGACGAAGTCATGTTGCAAGTGGCCGCTGCCTTGGAAGCTGAATATGGCGCGGCTCCAGTGGCGGAATAATTCAAAAAACCCAGGAGATATAAAGACATGAAAAAGTTAGAAGAAGTATTAAAAGACTGGGAAGCAGTTATCGGTCTTGAAATTCACGCGGAACTCACAACGCTTGAAACAAAGATGTTTTGCGGCTGTAAATTGGAATTTGGCGCAGAGCCAAATGTGCACACGTGTCCTGTGTGCTTGGGGCTGCCAGGTGCGCTGCCTGTTCCAAATAAGGCGGCTATAGAGAGCATAGTGCTTGCGGGCTTGGCCACAAATTGTGAAATCGAAAAACATTCGATGTTCTATCGCAAAAATTATATGTATCCCGACATGGCGAAAAACTTCCAGACCACACAAGGTCCCATTGCCTTTTGCATGCGTGGCCACCTAGACCTAGACGTTGAAGGAAAATCTGCAGGCGAGCGATATGACTTAGATGCGTTATCTTTGGGAGATGTGCGCGAAAACATCACTCGCACAGAAAATGGATATATAGCACACGTGGGCATCACGCGCATTCACATGGAAGAAGACGCAGGAAAGATGGTGCATGTGGGCGGTGGCGAAGGCAGAATTGCTGGTGCCACTCATTCACTTGTCGATTACAACCGCGCGGGCACGCCTTTGATAGAGCTTGTAACAGAGCCAGATTTGCGCACACCCGAAGAGGCGCGATTGTTTATGCAAAAACTGCGACAGATATATTTGGCGTTGGGCATTTCCGATTGTTCCATGGAAGAGGGCAGCTTGCGTTGTGATGGCAATGTGTCACTTCGCCGTCGAGGCAGCAGTGAGCTTGGCACAAAAACAGAGCTTAAAAACATGAATTCGTTCAAGAATCTGCACGATGGCTTGTTATATGAAATTTGCAGGCAGGCAGAAGTTTTGGAAGAAGGCGGGGTTATCTATCAAGAAACGCGCCATTGGGACCCTTCAGCCAAGCGCACCATAGTCATGCGCGTAAAAGAAACAGCCGATGACTATAGGCTGTTCCCAGAGCCAGATTTGGCACCCTATGATTTGAGCGATGAATGGATAGATGCCGTGCGAGCAAAACTGCCTGAATTGCCTGACGAAAAAGTGGCACGCTTCGAGCGTGATTTTGGGCTTAGCGCATATGACGCACGTCAGCTGATTGACAACGCGCAAATAAGCCAGCTCTTTGAGTGTGCCATGACGCTTTCAGACAACGAAACGGGCGAAAACAAAGATTCACAAAAACACAAGTTGGCAAAAGCAATAGCTAATCTGTGCATAAACGACATCGCTGCATATCTAAACTCAAACCCAGATATCGATTTAAGCGATAGCCCATTGAGTGCCGAGCGCATATTGGAGCTCTCAAAACTCACAGTTACCGACGCCATTTCTTCTAAACAGGCAAAACAAGTGTTTGCGGCTGTTTTAGAAGAAGACAAAGACCCTGCAGCCATCGTGGAAGAGCGCGGGATGAAACAGGTGTCAGACACGGGCGCCATAGAGGCTGTTGTTAGCGAAGTGATAGCGGCAAACCCAGATGAAGTGGCGCGATATAAAGAAGGCAACACGAAAGTGATCGGCTTTTTTGTGGGGCAATGCATGAAAAAAATGCGCGGGCAAGGCAATCCAAAACTGATAAATGAAATTCTTGCCAGCAAACTTAGCGAATAACTTAGTGAATAACAAACTTAGCGAATAACAAACTTTTTTTGTGCCTGAAAATGATTAAAATATCTATCGTTTATAAGGCGTGTGTGAAAACCACCGCATTGCAGATATTATTTATATCTAACCTAAAGAGAGCAAAAAGAGAACAAGAGCAAATATAGTGTTGGCGTCTAAAACATTAAAAAATATAGCTTTGAAAAAACGAGTGAAAAAATTTGTTTCTAAAAACAAAGACAATTTCATCACAGCTTTTTTGAGCACCATCACCGTGCTCTTATTCTTCATGGCCTTTGCCATGGTTTTATATGCGCTGATAGTTGTTGTGCGATTCGTGTTAGGCTAAGTTGATGTGGCCGCGTTTTACATTAGATGACCTTCGCAACATTGCCTATTATTTGGGTGTTTTAGTTGCGCTTAGCGCAAGCATCTATATTCCATCTATAGTTGTTGGCGTGTGCTTTCGCGAATGGAGTGCTGCTGCTAGATATGTGTTTGCCGCGGGGTTGAATTTGTGCGTGGGCGAAGCTCTGCAATTTTTGAGGATAAACCAAAAGCGCCTCACGAAAAAACAAGCCATTGCAATCACAGGCATGGCTTGGATAGTGTTAGCTTTGCTTGCTTCCGTGCCTCTTTTTTTCTCGGGTCATTATCTAAGTTGGACAGATGCGCTATTCGATGGCGTTTCTGGGTTTACCACCACGGGCGCTTGTCTTGTGCAAGACGTCGAACACCTAAGCTATGCAGACAACATGTTTCGTTTCAGCATGTTGTTTGTGGGTGGTTTAGGGCTTGTTGTGGTGGCTCTGTCTTTAGGTCTTTTCGGCAAAAGCGGCGGGGCAAGCCTATATTCTTGCGAAGGCAGAAGCGAACACATTGTGCCAAACGTGATGCACTCAACGCGTTTGATTTTAAGCGTTTGTTTGGTATACATCGCCCTGAGCACTCTTATCTTGACCATCATCTGCACAGTTTTGGGAATGAGCCCCGTGAGGTCTTTTCTGCATGGGCTTTGGCTGGCTGTGAGTGGGTTTATGACAGGTGGGTTTGCGCCAACTAGCCAAAGCGTTTTGTATTATCACTGCTTTGCGCTTGAAGCTGTGCTCATGTTGGTGATGTTTATGGGTTCACTAAATTTTGTCATGCACACAAACATCTGGAGTGGCCGCTTGTTGGCTTTTTTTCGAGACATAGAAACGCGCACCATGATTGTTTGGCTTTTCATCACCACGTTGGTTTTCGCGGCTTCCATGTGTTCTCAAACAAACACATCATCGCTTTTCACAATGCTTAGAACAGGAGTGTTCAGCCTGGTTTCTGCTTTTTCTACCACTGGTTTACAAAACATCTCTACATCGCAGTTGACCACAACGCTATCTTCTGGAGCTTTGCTGTTGCTTGCCATGGTCATGGCTGTGGGGGCAAGCTCGGGCGGCACCGCGGGCGGCATGAAGTTGCTGCGTTTGGGCATCGTGATGAAATCTGTCGTGATATCGCTAAAAGAAGCACTGCTGCCCGCGTCTTCTAGAGTTGTAGTGTCTTATTACCACGCGGGAAAACACCAACTCACTCATAGCACTTCTCGCGAGGCACTCACAGTGTTTTTGCTCTTCGTCGGCACATACGTCTTGGGCACGCTAGCGGGAATTGCATATGGCTATGAATCAACGCAAGCGATATTTGAATCGGTCGCCATGGCAAGCAACGCTGGACTTACTTCGGGCATCGTTTCGGCGGGAATGCCTTTGGGGTTGGAGTTGTTCTATATGCTTGAGATGTGGGCTGGCCGTTTGGAATTCATCACGTTCATAGCTCTTTTAGTGTGCCTGGTTACGTCTGTGCGACCAAGAGGCATTCTAAAGATGGGGCTGGGCAGGTGAGCTGGATGTCTAAATTAAACAACATGTTGAATTCTTGGCAAAGGCTTGAAGGTGCCAGATCGTTTTTTCCTTGCGCGATTCGTGAGATTTACGCGGTTTGTGGGATTTGTTGGATTTGTGAGGCTTGTGGGATTCGCGAGATTCGTGGGATTTACGCGATTTGTGGTCGCGTAAAAAAGTTGTTTCAAGTTATTGTTGGCGTGAATGTGGCTTTTTTTGTTTCGCTAGCGCTTTGTTTCATGGCGTGCACGCTGGAATTAAGCGACTCTTCGGCATGTTTTATGGCGGCATATGCCGATGAAAACAACACCTCAGATTCTGCGGGTTCAAATCAGGATTCAAGCAAAGATTCAAACCAAGATTCCGACAAGGATTCAAGTCAGGATTCAGACAAAGATTCAGGCAACACAGAAAAGGAACAGATTCTCGATCTAGACGATGAAGCAAATTCTGTAAAGGAAAATCAGCTGCCCGATTCGTCGTTTATCTATGACACATCAATTTCTTCTTTGGCGCATGCAGACGCATATTACAACAAGATGACTGTGCAAGTTGTAGGCGAGGCTGTGGGCGATGTGATTGCAGACACTAACTTAAATTCTAAGTATTGCTGGGTTTCTTTGTGGGACGCAAACGAAACGGTGAGCGTTTTCATGTTAAACGAAAATGCAAAACTGATAGACACCTTGGGGTCGCATCACAGAAGTGGCACAAAGTTGCAAGTGAAAGGTAAATTTCATATCTCATGCGAAGAACATGATGGCATATCCGATTTACATGCAGAAACAGTTTCTGTGCAAAGCAGGGGGCGCGAAACTCAAGAGGAATTTTCACCTATCGATTTTCTTCCAGGTGTTTTGCTCTTAGCGGTTGGTGGAGCGATGTTTGCGGTGTTCAGGCATTTGCGTGATAGAAATTTGTGAGAGGGATAATCTTTGAATAAAGAAGATAAAAAGGTCGCAGGTGGTGCGGTGGGCGTAAAGAAGGGCACATGCGATGCAAAGGGTGCAAAAGCAGGCGCAGATGGTGCGGCAGATGTGAGAAATGGCGCAGGCTGTGCAACAGATGCAAAATTTGGCACAGATGGCACTCTGGAAATTGAATGTTCAGGTCAGGTTGTGCAACTCGACAGAGGTTATCCTTTAGTTGAACTTTGTGAAGACAGTTTGCGTGACGCATTGAAGCTGCACGGCATTTCTAGCACTGAGCGTTTTATAAACCAGACGTGTGGGCTTGCGGGTGCAACTGGCGCTGATGCGCAGCATTTGCGCCTTCGCTGTGAATATGGCGCGAACATGCGAAGCGAAAATTGCGCCATCGGAGATTTTGTTTGTGTCGCCTTGAATAGTTCGCATGACAACGCTGTGCTTTTGAGTGTGGAGCCCAGAACGCGTGAGCTTGTGCGAAAAGACCCATCAGATCGCGCTATCCCTCAGGTGCTTGCGGCAAATTTCGACACTGTGTTTATTTTCCAGCCCATCGCAGACGTTAACTTGCCTCGATTGCAACGTGAATTGGTTGTGGCGCACCAAACTGGGGCAAAAGTTGTTGTTCTGCTCACAAAATCGGATTTAGTTTGCGCGCGGGCGTGCAACAAAGAGGCGTGCAACAAAGAAGTGTGCAACAAAACCACTGAAAAAAACCCCAATCTAACTCCCATAAAAATTTCAGATAAAATTTCCAGCGAAACTCTCCACAAAATAAATGATGAAACCCCTAACAATCGATGCGCAAATTCTCCAGACGAAGTGAAAAGCTATGTGCAAAAGGTTGCAGGTGCAGATGTTTTAGTTTTTCCCATAAGCATAAACGACGCGCAAAGCATCAATCGCGTGCGCGAATTGGTGCCACCACACACGCTGGCTGTGTTTATGGGGCGCTCGGGCGTTGGAAAATCCAGCCTCATAAATGCGCTTTTGGGCAAAGATGAGCGCGAGGTGGGTGATGTGCGAGCGCGAGATGGCAAAGGCAGACACACTACAGTTAATCGCTGCATCATAGATATTCCTAGTGCTGGGCGCGTTGTTGATATGCCTGGAGTGCGCGGGCTTGGAATGTGGGAGGCAAAAGATGGGTTGGGTGCAGCTTTCCCCGATATTGAAAAATATGCAAGTGAGTGTAAGTTTCGCGATTGCACGCACACACGCGAGCCTGGGTGCAAGGTGCTAGAAGCGCTGTTGAAAGGTAACATATCTAAAGAGCGTTTGGATGCATATATAGCCCTTGTTAACGAAGAAAAATTCCAACAAAAAAGAAGTGAGGCACGCTTGCAATCTGTTGGGGTGAAGAAATCGGACAGAAAACGCTCAAAGAAAAAACGCCGCTAGAACAACCAGATTAAGTGCGTTAAGTGCGATTGCTTAGATAGATGTTGCTTTTTTATTTCAAATTATTTCAGCTTCGCATTTCTTCATTTATCGGGCTGTTCTAGGGGCTGTTTTGGTCGAGCTTTCAATCCAGTTTTAAACGTGACTTATTGAGGCGTTTCAAGGAAGCACTCAATCCCGTTTTCACGTAATTTATTGAGGAGTTTCAGGGGCTGTTCCAGTCAAGCCTTCAACCTCGTTTTCTAGTCTTTGTATTGCGCGAACATGTCGGTCGAAAGATAGCGATCTCCTGTGTCTGGGAATATAGTAACTATGGTTTTACCGCTATATTCGGGGCGTTTAGCCAATTCTACACTTGCGCGAAGTGCCGCACCCGAAGATATGCCAACAAGAATGCCCTCCGTTTTGGCAATAAGGCGCCCATATTCAAAGGCTTCTTCGTTTTCGACAGTGATGATTTCATCGTAGATTTCTGTATCCAACACCTCTGGCACAAATCCAGCTCCAATTCCTTGAATTTTATGAGAGCCGCCTTTGCCAGTTGACAAAACAGGAGATGTGGCTGGTTCAACGGCAACAATCTTTGCGTTTGAATTTTTCTCCTTTAGATATTTGCCAACGCCACTCAGCGTGCCACCTGTGCCAACACCTGCCACAAAAGCATCTATCTTGCCGTCTGTGTCGCGCCAGATTTCAGGGCCTGTTGTGTCTATGTGGGCTTTCACATTTGCTGGATTCACAAACTGACCTGCGATGATGCTTCCAGGTGTTTCTTTGGCAATCTCTTCTGCCTTTGCCACAGCACCCTTCATGCCATTTGCGCCAGGTGTCAACACAAGCTTAGCCCCGCGAGCACGCATAGCCAATCGGCGTTCCACGCTCATGGTGTCTGGCATGGTGATGATTGTTCTATATCCGCGTGCAGCAGCAACAGCCGTGATGCCGATGCCAGTGTTTCCGCTTGTTGGTTCTATGATTGTGCCACCTGGTTTAAGTCTGCCGCTTGCCTCGGCGTCATCTATTATCGCGCGTGCGATGCGGTCTTTCACAGAACCTGCTGGGTTAAACATCTCCAGCTTTGCCAATATCTTGGCGTCTAAATTTAACTCACGTTGAATGTTAGTAAGTTCCAGCAGTGGAGTGTTGCCAATCAGTTGATCTGCTGATGTGTAAATGTTCGACATGTTTTTTGCCTTTCTATTGTTTTTCGTTGCTTTTACTTTTCGTTGTGTCTTGTTTTCCTCGGGCGCCGCACAATCTAAAATCGCACAATCTAAAATTGCTCAATCTAAAATTGCACCATCTAAACCGCATAATTAAAGTCGCATAGTTAAAATCGCATAATTGTAACCTCATAATTGTGGCTACAAGATGCAGTTTGTCAAAACATAGTGCATTGCGCAACTGCATTATGTTTTGGCGGCTTATGTTTCGCTGGCAAAGGTCGCGCGTAAGCCCATCAATAAAAACCTATCAATTTGGTAGGTTTTTAATATGACGTGAATTTTATACGTTTAGTTTAAGTTGTAAAGACTTGAATTGAAAAATTGTTATCTATAAAACCTTTAACTAAGTATTCGTTTTCTGTAATACCAAAATGCTTGCATTGCGTTTATTATACCGTGCTGTTACTTATCGCAACGTTGAACGTAGGCAACAAATAACAGCTAGCAAACAGACTTAAAGAACAAAAAAGCGAATTGCGAGACAAATTTGCTTGAGAAGAAAGGACAAAAACAATGACTATCAACAATTCAATCAATCAAAAAAACCCTAGCAAAACAAAAAAACTTTTAGCGGCACTCACTTTATGCGCCTGTGCTTTTTTCGCACTAAGCATCTTTGGGTGCGGGGCATCTAATTCATCTTCTGGCTCTGCAAACACATCCAGCTCCGATAAAACTATAACTGTTGC
Source organism: Phocaeicola dorei (assembly GCA_963615035.1). Lineage (GTDB taxonomy): Bacteria > Actinomycetota > Coriobacteriia > Coriobacteriales > Eggerthellaceae > CAVEFW01. The sequence goes on along the minus strand of CAVEFW010000001.1, from coordinate 4,901 downwards.
AGCGTCTCCTTCTCCGCACGCTGAAATATTGAATAACGCGGTTGCAAGCGAGCTTGAGTCTCAGGGATACAAATTGGTGGTGCGTGAGTTCACCGACTATGTTCAACCAAACACTGCCACAGAAGAAGGCGAAGTGGATGCAAATTATTTTCAGCACACACCTTACTTAGAAAACTTTAATTCAGAAAAAGGAACACACTTGGTGGGCATTGCCAATGTGCACTTTGAGCCTTTCGGACTATATCCTGGCAAAACTAAATCGATCGACGCGCTAAAAGATGGTGCCACAATTGCTGTTCCAAACGATGCCACAAACGAAGCGCGTGCGCTTTTGTTGCTCCAAGACGCAGGGTTAATAAAACTTAGCAACACAAGTGTTGATGCAACTGTAAACGACATCGTGGAAAACCCGAAGAACTTGAAGTTCAGAGAGCTGGAGGCTGCCACTATTCCTAACGTGGTGTCTGATGTAGACCTTGCTTGCATAAATGGCAACTATGCAATTCCTGCAGGCTTTTCAACATCCGATGCGCTGGCCAGCGAAACTTCCACATCTTTAGCCGCTAAAACATATGCAAACATCTTGGCTGTAAAAGAGGGCAACGAAAACAGTGATAAAATCAAGGCACTGTCAAGCGCTTTGACATCTGATTCTGTGCGCGAATACATCAACGACACATATAAGGGTGCTGTAGTCCCTGTGTTTTAATTGAAACACTTTGCGGAACATACAAACAGCGAACATTAAAGCTTGCGGTGCGCCTAAACAAGATCAACAAGCGAAAAGCAAACTTGCGGCGCATCCAAACAAGTCCAACTGGCGAAAAGTGAACCTGCGGCGCAGATGGGCAGGCAGACAGATAGACAAGCAGATAGGCAGACCGGCAGACAAGCCAGACAAAGATAGATTAAAAAAAGACACGCCAGACAAGCAAATATAAAGTAAGGAAAACCGATGATTGAACTTAAGAATATCTCTAAGACATACAAAACACGCGATGGAGAGCATTTGGCCCTAGACGATGTGAGCTTGCATGTTTCGCGTGGTGAAGTGTGTGGGATTATCGGGGAGTCTGGCGCGGGGAAATCCACTCTTGTGCGATGCATAAATCTGCTGGAGCGCCCAACTTCGGGCAGCGTTATTATTGATGGTGTCGATGTCAGCGATTACCACGGCAACAAATTGCGCAAATTGCGCTCGAACATCGGCATGATATTTCAAAACTTCAGTTTGTTTCAACAGCGAAGTGTGCTGGACAACGTAACATTCCCGCTTCTCATAGGTGGAGGCGGGAATGCTTCACATGATTCAGCACCGCGTGATGTCAAGCTTGAGACCAAGCATGAAGCCAAGAGTGAGGTCAAGCGTGAGACCAAGCACGAGGCAAAGCACGAGGCAAACGCAAAACGCTATACAAAATCTCAAGCGAAAAAACGCGCTATGGATCTGTTAGATCTTGTGGGTTTGGCAGACAAGGCAAATCAATATCCCTCAACGCTATCTGGAGGCCAACAGCAGCGAGTGGCGATAGCGAGAGCGTTGGCAAACAACCCAAGCATAATGTTGTGCGATGAAGCAACCAGCGCTCTTGATACGCGCACTACCGTGTCGGTCTTGAACTTGCTGAAAAAAATCAACGAAGATTTGGGTGTTACGCTTGTGGTTATCACTCATTCGCTTTCTGTTGCAAGGTATGCTTGCACACATGTGGCGGTGTTAGATTCTGGCAAGATTGTGGAAGAGGGCAACACCCAAGATGTTTTTGAACACCCCAAAAGCGATGCCGCGCGTGAGTTGGTGGCGTTTGAAAATTTCGACAAGTGCGAAACAAATGATGAGCAAATCGCTAAACATGACATAAACACAACAAAAGCCGAGGTGAAATAGGTAATGTTTGATATTTCTAACTTTTTGGCTCAATATGGGGCGCTCTTTGCCCAAGGGACTGCAGACACGATTGTGATGACTTGCGTGGCAACACTTTTTGCATACATCATAGGCGTGCCTTTCGGCATAGGGCTAGTTGTGTTTGCCTCAGATGGCTTGCACCCAAACAGATTTTTGTCGACTGTTTTAAGTTGGCTTGCAACCATAGGCAGATCTATCCCTTTCATCATTTTGCTCGTTGCTTTGATACCGCTTACTCGCTTTATTGTGGGCACGTCGCTTGGAGTGCCAGGAGCCATAGTGCCATTAGTTTTCACATCGGCTCCTTTTGCTGCGCGCATGGTGGAACAATCGCTTTTAGAGGTAGACACGGGGCTTATCGAGGCAGCGCAAAGCTTTGGCACCACCACCAGAGAAATTGTCTGGAAGGTATATCTAAAAGAAACCTTGCCATCGCTTGTTCGCGGTGTTGCAATCACGTTCATCACGCTGTTTGGATATTCTGCCATGGCTGGCACAGTGGGTGCTGGAGGCTTGGGAGACATAGCTATACGCTATGGTTATCAGCGTTTTCAAGGAGACGTCATGGTGGTTTCTGTCGTGCTCTGCATCATCTTGGTCATTTTGTTTCAAGCCGCAGGCAACGCGCTAGCCCGCGTGCTAGACAAACGTCGCAGGCAATAGCGAGTTCGCGCCAATTGTTTCGGATTTAGGGGGTTGATTTTCATAGTCAACCGATTTTTTTTAACGGCATGCTCTTTTTTAGTGTTTATGAAAGGCTTGCCAACTTATTCGCTATAATTCGCACTCATGAATAACTTTAACTTAGATTTGCCATATATAATTTGTTGTGTGCTTGCGTTTGTGCCCGCCATCGTTTTACACGAGGTGGGGCACGGCTTTGCTGCATATAAACTGGGAGATCCAACTGCGAAAGCCGCGGGCAGACTTTCGCTGAACCCCATTCGCCACATAGACCCTTTTGGCACCATAATCATGCCAGCCTTGCTCATGTTGATGAATTGGCCAGTGTTTGGATATGCAAAGCCAGTGCCTTATAACCCCATGTATTTCAAAAATAAAAAAGTGGGCGATTTTATTGTGGGCATGGCAGGCCCGCTGATGAACCTAGCGCAAGCACTCATCGGTGCGTTAGTTGCTTGGATATTTTATTTCGCCATCTTCCAGACAAATGCTTCGGCGCACCATCTTGCGAGCAACAATTTCTTACAATATTTTTACTATTACTTTTTGTTTCTCTTCGTTATGTATAACTTGTTTTTGATGGTGTTTAACTTAATTCCAGTGCCGCCACTCGACGGCAGTTCAATTTTGGCGCTTTTCATTCCAAATAAGCATATGAGCACCTATTATAAAGTTCAGCAATATGCGCTCCCTATTTTCTTCATTGTAGTTATTGGGTTGCCATATGTTTGCAACGTAAATCCGATCGGTTGGTTTTTGCAAGTAACGGCAGGCAATCTTTATACGCTCCTCATGCCGATTTCATATTTTTAGGCGGGCAGAGTTGCTATGGCGTATCGCGTGAAAATAGAGAGTTTTGAAGGCCCGTTTGACTTGCTGTTATATCTGGTGAGTAAAAACAAGGTTGACGTTGAGACGATATCGATCACGGATATAGCCAATCAATACTTGGCAGAGATAAACAAGATGCAAAAGCTTGACCTAGATGTTGCAAGCGATTTTTTGCTTACGGCGGCAACGCTTCTAAAGATTAAAGCAGAAAGTTTGCTTTTTGTTGAAGGCAGCACTGAAGACGCAGACATAGGCGATCTGGCTCCAAGCGATGCCAGAGCTATGTTAGTTGAAAAGTTGATCACCTATAAACAGTTTAAAAATGTTGCGGCAACTTTGATGAACCGCGCAAATGCTGAATCAAGGATGCACACAAGGTGTGTTGGGATAGAAGATGAATTTGGATATGTAACGCCCGACTATTTAGCGAACATAGAGCTTCGCGATTTGGGGAAGTTGGCTGCCCAGGCTTTTGCGCGTCGTGAGGTAGAGCTTCTAGAGAGCAAACACATTGCCAAAAAGTCTATCCCCGTGGAAGTTTACATGGAAAAAGTGATGTGCCGATTGGGCGTGTTTACTGGAGGCGAAAACGGGCGCGGGGGTTTGTCGGTTTCAGATGTGAAAAAGCAAACAAACGACAAAGCGAGTTTATGTGATGGCGCAGGTAAGACAACTTTCTATGATCTGTTGGAAGGCAACAGTGAGCCACCTGTTGTGGTTGTAACTTTTCTGGCAATTTTGGAGCTGCACAAAAGAGGATGTGTGTCAATTCACCAAGAAAAAATGTTCGGGAATATCGATGTGGAATATATTGAGGCTGAAAATGTGGCAAACAAAATCGGCGAAATATCTGCGCAAAATTCAGGGGATGTGAGCGAATAGATGAACAACAAAGTGAGCGAAGATCAACTTCAAGCAGCAATAGAGGCGCTATTGTTTGTAAGCCCGCAAGGCGTTAGTGCGCTTAAACTGGCGGAAATCTTGCAAATAGATGTTTCTCGCGTAACTTCAGAACTCGATGCGCTGTCGCATAGCCTAAGCGAGCAAAACAGAGGCATTCAGTTGCGAGAAGTGGCGGGTGCTTGGCGTCTTTACACCCACCCAACATTCCATGAGTTGCTCGAGGAATATGCAATCAGTTGGGATACATCTAAGCTGTCTTCCGCGATGATTGAAACTTTGGCCATTGTTGCCTATGGTCAGCCTTGCACGCGAGCATACGTTGCGACTACTCGCGGTGTGAGTTCGGAAAGTTCCATAAGTTCACTTGTGTCGAAGGGGTTGTTGAAAGAAGCGGGCACAGCGGATGTGCCTGGAAACCCCACCCTCTATGCCACAACATCGAAATTCTTGGAAAAATTCGGGTTGAAATCTATTAAAGATTTGCCACCCTTGGAAGATTTTGCGCCAGATCAAAAAACGAAAGGCCTGATCTCGGAGCGTTTGAGTGCGCATAAGATTTCACAAGAAGAAGTTG